>JAPKCN010000060.1 GCA_028822945.1 Porticoccaceae bacterium
ATAATTTTTACTCAGCTAAACGCGCGGTTGAGGGTCAACTTTATTCGCGCAAGGACTGGGCGCACAGCGCGGGGAGTGGTGTAGTGGGCTGGGTAAAGCAATATAAAAATAGCCCGATAGTCTACTTACAAGGGGGTGATAGCGAATCGGCTCTGGGTCACCCGCTGTTTCAAATGCTGCTTCACAATGCCATTCGCTGGGTTAGTTCGAGCGCAGCGCACGAGTGGGCGAGGGCAGAACATATACGCGTATCAGCGTAATGGGCCGTGCCGAGCATTTTATGGAGGTAACCGCGGGATATTTGTTGGGCGCACTCGCGGGTCATCATCGCCGCAGACTAACAAAGCGGTCATACTTATCATTACCGCTTTGTTGGGCATGGGCCGGCATTGAGAATATGATGTCTGCCGCGCGACTATAACTTGAGACACCATATATTGGCGTCGGTTCGGAGACCGATTTAATGGCGTACAAGGTGAGTCGCTATTACGGTACAGTTAATTTTGCTACCATCCTTGGTAGGTTGTTTACCGTTTATATGTTGGGAACGGGTTTGAACTCTTCGTATTTGTTCGTACTTTTGAGATTCAGGGCGATTATTCATAGATGGTTAATGTTTGCATCTTATTATTGATTGTTGCGATTGGGTTGCTGAGTCCCTTGGCGACTTGAGAGCGGTACTTAAAAACTTTATCGACATAACAATCGGGCTATAGCCAAATTTATGCTTTCTCAAGACGAAAAAAATGAACTGTACAGTGTGGCGATGGAGCTTGCTGATGCCGCTCGCGTAGCAATTTTACCGCTGTTTCGAGCGACTAGTTTACCGACAGACAATAAGCTCGAAGTCGGATACGATCCGGTCACCGAAGCCGACCGGAACGCAGAAAAAGTTATGCGGGAGATCTTGGCGGCCAGGCGACCGCAGGATGCCATAGTCGGCGAAGAGTATGCTGTAACTGCTGGCACCAGTGGGCTGACTTGGGTGCTGGATCCTATCGACGGCACTCGTGGCTTTGTTAGTGGCACGCCGACATGGGGCGTTTTGATTGCGGTCTCCGACGACTGCGGGCCGTTGTTCGGAGTGATTGATCAACCGTTTATTGGCGAGCGTTTTATTGGCGGGTTCAATAAGGGCCGCTACGATGGCCCGCACAGCAGTTGCGCATTAGCGACTCGTGCAACTGAAAAGCTGTCGGCGGCGACGCTTTTTACCACTTTTCCGGAGGTCGGCACCGAGCACGACCGAGCTGGCTTTCAAGCGGTTGCCGATCAGGTGCAATTGGTTCGCTACGGAATGGATTGCTATGCTTATGCACTCCTCGCTCTCGGGCAGATTGACCTGGTCGTCGAGGCAGGTTTAAATATGTATGATATCCATGCACCTATCGCGGTGATTCATGCTGCGGGTGGTATTTTTACCGACTGGGATGGGCAGCCCGCCCATCATGGCGGGCAGGTTGTCGCAGCCGCGAATCCAGCCTGCCACCGCGCAGCGCTGGAGTTATTGCAACCGTTTGCCGAACCGAGCCGAACGCGGTCTAGCTAGTCTGCGGCTTCTAGTATTCCTGCGCTCTGGTATGGCGATGAGCGATGACTAGTTTGAGTTTGCTCTAGCGATAATTGATCTACTTATGTAGCTCGACGACTAAGCGCTTATGCCGAAGGTCACTGACGACACCGCCCCGTTTTAAATCTGATCGCCGCGTTGACAACCCACAATTAACCGGTTGCGTTATAATGCCCCGCCGGGCCGTACGGACAACGCAAGAAGGCCAGTTTAACGGTGATCTTTGCTATCTGCGTCAGATTTGACTGGAATGCCAACATCGCCTTTCGGATACGCATGCGGGAGTTTGTTTAGTCAAGGTTTCGGGTTGGCCCTTGGGTAGTCAGAGATTGATAATGTGAATAGACTACTCCCTCGTTGGCTATTGCGGCAATCGGCACTATTCGTTTGATGTCGTCGAAGTAGGTATTAATTTTTAGTTGGTGTCACTAGTATTACCGATGGCGCTATCGGAGCAATAATGAAGAATTCAAAAACAGTTTTAATAGACAGGAATCCAGGGAGAAATTCGCAAACCTTTGGTATTGCGCGCGAGCTAGGTACCGACTTAGATCTTATCCATGAGCCATCGGTCGGTGTGGTTGGCAATAAAGGCGATTCGCAATGCTACCTCGGTGTGATGCGTAAAGTCAGTATTATTCACGATGCCCTGCGCGACCGTGTGGGGATCGGCGCGGGACAATTGCGCATGCGTTTGGTGCAGCCAGAGTTTACCGTTGCGACCTCCGACGGTATTCGCAATGGCACCAAAGAAATGCGCTACTCTTTGATCGGTCGAGAAGTTGCCAATGACGCTTTAACAGAGCATTTGAGCGCCTCTGGTTTGGAGGGCGTGATCGCAGTGGTTGCCTGCGATAAACCGCCGGTGGGTACCTTAGCTGCGATGCTTGAACACAATCGCCCGGCGATCATTATGTCGGATGGATCTATCAGGCCGGGCGTCGATTCGGTAACTGGCGAGACTATTGACCTGATTACCGCCTATCAACTGGCGGGCAGCGAAGATGAGGAATTAAAGCGACGGATTGCCCGCGAGGCGTGTCCGGGTTTTGGTAGCTGTGGCGGAATGTTTACCTACAATACGATGCAGACGTTTATCGGAGTTGTCGGCATGGAGCCACTGCATATGATTTCCCCTGCCTCGCAAGACATCCGTCGCGAGACTGAATTCCCTAACCAATTGATTGATTATCTTGCTGGCTTAATTCGCAACAACACAAGACCGCGAGACATTGTTACGCGGGATTCCCTTCGCAATGCAATTATTGTCGCGATGTCTGTGGGCGGATCGACTAATGTACTTTTGCATGCGCCTGAGTTAGCGCGCGCGGCCGGTTACAAAGATTTTTCAAAAGATATTATGAGCCCAGAAGAATTCAACTATTTGTCTGAGAAGGTTATCCCGGTGGTGGTAAATGCGCGGCCATTCGGAGTGTACTCAATGGTTGATATTGATAAAAAGGGTGGTATGCAGGTGATCGTTAAAGATTTGCTAGATGCAGGGCTATTAAACGGCAATACCTTAACCTGCACCGGAGAGACCTTAGCTGAGCAACTCGACCGTCTAGCGCCACCAAAACCCGACGGCGATGTCATTTACAGCGTACAAAAACCGTTTAAGGAGACTGGAGGCCTGCGTCTGTTGGGTGGTAATCTGTCTCCAGAATTTAGTGCAGTCCTAAAGTTAGCGGGCGTTGAAGGGGGTTTAGAAAATAACCTATTCAATGGCAAAGCCAAGGTTTACAACGGTGAGCAGGAACTCTTGCAAGCGCTCGACTCATCGACCGAAGTATTTGAAAATTTCGATATGATTGTAGTGCGCTATGAAGGTCCTTTTGGCGCGCCGGGTATGCCGGAAATGCTCGATTCAACATCGCGAATTACGGCGTTGTGTCGAGAGAAAAATATTGTTGTTGGACTCATGACTGATGGTCGGTTTTCAGGCGGGTCAGTTGGCTTGGTGATAGGGCACGTCGGGCCCGAAGCGGCGGCTGGAGGTGCTATTGGCCTTATTGAAAACGGCGATGATATTACGGTTGACCTGAATAGTAATGAGTTGAATTGTCAGCAGTTGGCGGATGAGACCATTTACCAGCAACGCAAATCGCAGTGGGATCGACTGGTCGCCGAAAACAACGGTATTCATCCCTGTGTGGGCGAGGCCGATACGCGGTTATTAAACCGCATGCGCTGCTCAGCGGTGTCTGCGGCATTTGGCGCGGGTATGCATCCCGATAGGGTGGTGTGGGTTAAAGATCCTCGAGAGGCGACAAAATCCGACTTTGAGCCGAGTAATAAATTTAAATAGTGCTGGATTTAGTGGCGCAGATTGCGTGCGATACAGCGGCACCGAAGGCGAGATCTTTACTGTCAGCCTTATGCCTTGGCTCAGTCCGCAGTGTCATTAACGAGTCGCCCGGCATGCTTTTCATCGGCCGCCTTCTTTGTGCGAGGGCAGGCGCACTAATACGCATAGATGTCTCTGCTATTCCGATCCGGAAAAGACGTACGGGTATTGTTGTGCGCGCGACGCTGTAAGCGCGAAGTATACAAGCGCGGCCAACCCCAGACTTAAGTGCGTAAACTATATTACGTCGCTCTAGGAGATATGGATTCGGTTCGGCACGCCTGCGGTTTATGTCATTTTTGCCGCCGTCCTGTCCTCAATCAGCTAAACATTGTTTTATTCGTTCATCGCGCCAAGCGCATTTGGGAGTCTTTATGGAATTAGAGTTTTTGTCGGCATCGCTGATCAATTTAGTTATTAATCTCAGTTACTCAATACTGGCCCTGGTAGTGGGTGTTTACGGTTTACTGTGGGTAGATGACAAGCTATTAAAAAACATCGATCTCGAAGAAGAGATGAAAAAAGGTAACATTGCGGTCGCGATTTTTGCCTCGACAATTTTGATTTTTGTCGCCTTGATTATTGCCTTTGGTTTTCGGGGTTAGGGATGTCGCTAAACGATGGCCGCGTCACTGTGGTGCTGTTTTTTGCGATTTGCGCCGTCGTGTTAGGTAATACTTTGATCTCTGGAGGTCGCGACAAGAACCGCGCTATAGCGCCATCTAGTTTAGATTATACGCAACCATTGCCGGTGCGGTCAGCCGTTACCAGCGACCCAGTTGGACTCGCCGGCGAGCCTAGTTATGCTAATGCCAGTCTCACCATATTGCCGATTAATCAGCATATTAATGGTCGCCAAATCGCGCGGCGTTTAGCACAGCAGCGCGGCACTGGCCATGTAGTTTCGCTCGGCTCGCGCGGGGTCGGAATCTATTCTATGTCGGCGCCGTCGGTCGCTGGTGATCATCGTCTCGTCAATGACTACCTCGAGGGATTTCAGCCCTATGCGGTCGATAACCCGATGATTCCGCTATATGCGCTGGCGCAGCGCAAGCAATATCAGCTGGATGCTCAGCAGTATGCTGGGCGCGAAGAGGTCTGGCAGACCAGTCGCGAAGCATTTGCCTTTGCCCGCGGCGATTGCGAAGATCACGCATTGATTCTCGCCGACTGGCTGATCGCCATGGGCGAGGACGCCAGAGTGGTACTCGGTGATTACCGTGGTGGCGGGCACGCCTGGGTGGTGTTGTTTAAGGATGGTCGAGAATATCTCCTCGAGGCGACAAAAAAAACTGGCTTGACGCGCAGTAAACCCTATCCGCTGGCTTCACTTCACCGCGATTACCACCCGCAAGTGATGTTTAACCGCTACGATTTTTGGCAGAACCAGGGATCAAAATTTACCACCCGCTACTCGGGAGGCGAATGGCACAAGCAAAGTCATTACCAGCCAACCCTGTAACCCCTGGATTGTCAGTCATTTAAGGTAGTTCAAATACATACAGGGCATTGCCGCCCTCCGGTTGGTATATATCAGGGCTGACGGTCGCGGTGAGAGCCCTAAAAACACCCATGCCAGTGGTGACACTGACAAACTGGCGATTGTCGGCACTGTAGGTGATTGGGAAGCCATGCAGTGCCGAGGGCAACCGCGTCTGCCACAGCAACCGTCCAGACTCCGTATCAAAGGCTTTAAAGTAGCGGTCTAAGTCGCCAATAAAGAGCAGTTTCCCGCCGGTGGTAAGAGCCGAGGTTAAAAACATTGCCGGTTGCTGATGTGACCATTTTTCGCTGATTGGGTCGAGCCCAATCGAGACTAATTTACCGAGCATACCCGCGACTCCAGGCATTACATAGGTTTTAGAGTCGCCGCCAAAACCGCCGCCGCCGGGTTTTAGGTCGACTTTGCGGCCCACCATATCTGAGCATAATTGATGCATCGGTATAATAATCGCATGGTGGGGTTTGTCGTAGGCTGCGGCCTGCCAATTGTGGCCGCCGTAGATACCGGGGCAGGCGGTGAATGGCTGGTCTATATTGGCCTCTAAAATGTCCTTGCGGTAGGCTAAACGGCCATTGACGCGATCGATAGAGCGGTAGATATTTTGCGGAGTGGTCTCGAAAAGCTCGATAAAGCCGCCGTCGGCGCGTTGCAACTTCCAAAGTATGCCGTCCTTGCCAATAGTGTAGAGGACGCGATCGGCGGGTTTGTTACCATGGTCGATGAGAATCCTCTCAAAGCCTACCTCCATGTCGATAGTCTCTCCTGGGACGTGCTGAAAGTACCAGGCGATTGCCCCGCTATTGGGGTCGATGGCGAGTGTTGAATTGGTATAAAGTGCGGCTTGCTTGACGGTCATGCCGCGGCTAGCTGCAACCCATGGCTTAGCCTGCGATGTACCAATATAAAACAGATTTAAATCGGCGTCGTAGCTGCCGGGGATCCAGGTGTCGCCGCCCGCGCGCAGCATGGGCTCGATCTCCCCCCAGCTTGCATTATTGGCGTCGCCGGGCAGGGCGATGGTCGAGGTCCGCCAGAGTTCTTTGCCGGTATCCGGGTCGTGGCCAGTGATAAAGCAACCGGCTGCGACAAAACGTTCGCAACCATTGATGCCACTCACAACAACGCCATTGGCAATAATGGGGCCGCTGGTGTGGGTAAGACCATCGCGATAATCGGCTTTAATAGTTTTCCACAGTAGTTTGCCGCTATGGACATCGATAGCGATCAGCGCGGCATCATAGGTGGCCATAAACAACTTGTCACCGTAGATGGCGATATTGCGGGTTGGGCCGCCAAGAGTGCGCGAGTCCTCGGGATAATCGTATTCAAATGTCCAGATCAGATCGCCATTACTGGCGTCGAGTGCCTGAATCATATTGCCTGGATGCGTTAGGAACATAATCCCCTGGCTGACCAATGGCGTGCCTTGATTGCTGCCTGGGTTCATACTCATTGACCACGCTAACGTGAGGCCGTCGACATTCTCGCGATTGATGTTTCTTAGTGGGCTATAGCCTTGACCATCTAATGTGCGCCGCCAGGACAACCAATCGGCATCGGTTGGTTGCTGAAGTGTGCTATCGTCAACGGGCTGGAATTCTTTCAGTCGACGGTTATTAAAACGGGTTTTTCGTTGATTGAGTTGGGCGACAGTGTCCTCTTTCGAAAACGCAACAAATCCCTGCAAGTCTGGCGTGCCTGGTTGTGCATCGAGTATTGGTTGTGCGTCGAGTGCCGGCTGATTGCGCTGCTCGATATTTTTATCGCTCGAGAGCCTCTCTGATAAACCCGCCGATTTCTCGCCTGAGGTCCCTGCAGACGCAACGGAAATTCCCGATGCGCTGAGTATGTGTCGGTGGACCGCGCGGTAGTCATCATCGCTGAGTCGGCCGGTATTGCCTGGCGGCATAGACATGACGATCTTCTCATAGAGTGCATCGAAGCCCAGTTTGCGCCATTTTTTAATGAATCTATCGCCGCTGAGTTGACTGCCGTGGGCTGATCCTCTGAGCGTTGCCGCATGACACTCAGCGCAATGTTGTTGATAAATTTGGCTATCGTCGTCAGCCGCCATTAGACTGTCACTAGCCAGAGCAATGCCGACCATCCACAGGGTATACGTTTTCATGCGCGCCTCTTTATTGTTATTATTTTGGCCTGTTGACTTCTAGCAATGATTACAGCCCACTGGCGCCGCGTAGCATTCAAATTCCGCTATTACTCTGGAGATTTTTTCTCGTCACTCGACCCTTATACTTCGATTAAATCGAGAGGGTACTGGTACAGGCTCTTTGCCCCCTCAGGCGTAATTTCGAAGACATTTTCCATATGCGTCGGGCCCAGTTTACTGCCAAAGTATAGGCAGTCGAAACTCAGGATCATAGAGGGTTGTATGGTAAAGCCCTCTGTAGCCGCCAAACCGGTGGATGGGAATGCTACAGGGCTCTCCAGCGGCACCGCGCCAATCGAGTGGACAATGAGTAATAATTTACCCGGCGCATCGAGGTTTTGTGCGGCGGTTGCAGCCACTTGCCGGCAGATATCTGCCGAGTTATTACCCGGCTTAAGCGTCGCTACGACGCGGTTAAAGCATTCTTTAACGTGCGCATGTTGCTCTCGATACTCCGTACTCGCAGCGCCTATGTGCGCCGTCCGATTAATATCAATCCAGACCCTCTTGTACTGCCCCTGAGTTTCTAAGATAACAATTTGTCCATCTTGAAAGGGATCTTCGAACAGTGTTCTAAACAGGTCGGGTTTAAATGCTAGGTCATAGGTGCCGCCGAATAGCATCGGGCTGATCGGTAGCGGGGTAATATCTTCGTCAATCATAAAGTGTGCTACGGACTTCTCTACCTGTGCCCAGTTCTTGCCTGCCGATAACTGCTGTACGGTGTGCGCCATTACGCGATCGGCCTTCCGTCCTGATTCGCGAAATATCTCTATTTCACCGGCCGTCTTAATTGCCCTAATGCGAAATAATGCGTCAAACGCGTCGCCGAAGTGTTGCCCCACCGACTCATGAACCCTCAGGGCGACCCGCATATCGTCAAAAATAACCAGCTCTTGCGACGTCTCGCGCGTACTTAGCAATTTAGACAAGGCCGCAATAATATCGGGTTGGCATTCGCCTTCAATCTGCGCAGCAAAGTGACCGAGTCGCTCGCCAACAGCTTGCTCTAGCTCTAAGTAGACGTCTTCGGCGCGCGCTGTGACACAAAAATTGAGTAGGTCAAAGGTGGCGATCGACTGATAAAAAATCGGCTGGCCCTCGCGTTCGGCGACCAATAGTGAGATGAGGCTCGCCTCGGGTATGAGCAGTACGATTGGTTGTTGGCTGTCTGTTGGAATGTAAACGCCGGACATCGGTTCCGGCAATCGCCAGCCATCCATTGCCGACTCAAATCCAGTAAAATAATGCACGGCATCCGAATGGGTGAGCACCGCGCCGGTCGCGTCCATTGATGTTAGTTCGCGTCTCAGGCGAGTAAGTTTTTCTGAGTACATATTTATAGCCTTCTACTGAATTTTTTCTGAACTCGTCTCGAGTTTTTTTACCGGCCTTTTTGTACGATGATATTACCAAAGATTGAATATTATTAAAATTTCAACAGGGTATTTTAAATGCCTACGTGTATTTTATAGCTCTTCAGCGCTGTTTTTTAATGAAGACTTTGTCGCAAGTTGATTCGATAACGGTAAAAAACGTATTTAGCATCGCTATTGCACGCGCGTTCAGCACTTAGAAAACGGTATATTACGTCAATGGGTGCTGAGTACTAGTATCTATTTTTTTAATTAGCTCTCGCCAAGGCTCGTTATTTAGGTACAAATAATGAATATTTAAGACGCATAAAGATGAAATTAATCAGAGCCTTGCGTTCTAACGAAATAGCCTAGATTAAAGTATGCATCACAGGATCTGCATTGAAACGGTCAAGTCAAGACAAGTAAATGTTTGGTTTTTTCACACTTTTTCGTCGTTAAATTTTGATGGGACATTGCTATCGATTTGTATATCCCTCTGCGTCCGTCGATATAACTAAAACCTCAATTTTTTATTGTGTAATTAACAGAGTTACATTAAAAAAAAATAATTACAGGGCCCAGCGCTGGCATTTTGGCGATGGCGTTCTAGTGTGCTGGTCATCATGAGCCATGTGAAGGGATACCGCCAACAATAGGACCGGATGGAAAACCAATGATGATGGGTGATATACCAATGGGACCCGACGGTACGCCAATGGGACCT
>JAPKCN010000249.1 GCA_028822945.1 Porticoccaceae bacterium
TTGACTGCCGAGTTATCGACACTCAATGACGCTTCATTAGGCTCTAAGCTTTACGCAGCGCTGTCAGTTATTACCGCCATAAAGATTTTCTCTACTATTGTGTGCAACATTGCCCTCCTGCCAGTAGCACGTACCAAAGCACAAAAAAGAGTTATCTAAACAAATAATTTAATCGCTAAAGCGATAAAACTATCGGATTTTTAAAATAACCAACGTCGCTATGGCGACAATATATTGTTCTAGCGACCAACTGAAAATAAACCCGTGTAAGCAACTCTGCGGGTATGACTCGGTTCAATAACCGCATCGATTTCTAAAAATTCAGCCGCTTCAATCGCCTGCCCTTGCTCGTAGAGTGACTTAAGCAAAACATTAAAAAGCGCCTCGCGTTCGTCGCCCTCGACAGCAGCGAGTTCATGTTTAAAACCGAGTTTCACCGCCCCTTCGAGTCCCATACTACCAAATTCGCCCATCGGCCATGCTGCACTGTAGGTCGGTTTCACAAAGCTGCTACCAGCCATCGCCATCGCACCCAGACCATAGGCTTTACGTAAAAATATGGTCACTAACGGTGCCGTGAAGTTGGCGCCTGCGGTAAATAAATCAGCCATCTTGCGCGCGGCGCCCTGCTCCTCACTATCCGGTCCGACCATAAACCCCGGCGTATCACATAGGCTTAACAACGGAATTGCAAAACTGCTGCAAAGCGACAAAAACCGCGACGCCTTGATCGCTGATTCAGCACCGACAGCGCCGCCCAACACACGGTTGTCGTTTGCCATCAAAGCGCAGGGTCGGCCTTCGATGCGCATAAAACCAACGATGATACCGGCGGCGTATCCGGCCTGAATCTCAAGGAAACTACCAGTGTCTGCAATCACCTCAATAATCGCTCTTACGTCGTAAGTAAATCGCCTATCCTCCGGCATCATAGAATGAAGTCGAGTTTGATCTGCAACCTGCCAGTCGATGATCTGGCCTTGGAAATAGCCAAGAACTTGTTTCGCTAAAGCCGTGGCATGGGCCTCATCGTCGGCCACTAGGTCGATCACGCCATTACCTGCATTTACCTCCGTAGGGCCAATTTTCTTTGCATCAAAGACGCCCAGACCACCGCCCTCGATCATTGCCGGCCCCGCCATACCAATAAACGAATGCTTAGTGGCAATAGTGATATCAGCACCGCCAAACAGTGCGGCATTGCCAGCAAAACAATAGCCATGATTCACCGCGATACGCGGGACAATGCCCGCCAATTGGCTCCAGACTAACCAGGTAGTAATATTCAATCCGGCAATTTGTACATTAACATCGGTATCACCAGGCCGACCCCCACCACCCTCGGTATACATCACAATCGGTAGTTTCCTGCGACTAGCGACTTGAAGTATTCGATCGATCTTTTTGTGATGAAAAAAACCTTGGGTACCCGCCAATACGGTGTAATCGTTAATTACTACCGCGACATCGGCAAACCCGTCGCCATACAGTGATCGATTGATCTTTGCAGTACCAGTAATCACCCCATCTGCTGCTGTCCGCGTCTTTAGCGAGCTAATACCCTCGCGATTGCGCTGTGCAGCTAACGCAAATTGGCCATATTCGATAAAACTATCACCATCGACCAAATCGGCTAGATTCTCTCTGGCAGTGCGATGACCACGCTGGTGGCGCTTGGCAACTTGATCCACCCGACCTGCATCAACGGATTCAGACACTCTACGAGCAAGCGGACCAATACTGGAGTGTTCGCCGCCACCGCGTTGGCCTAGTGCAATAACCGCATCAGTGCTACGACTTTTTGGGTCGGCGCGAAGCGCAAACAACAACGCATCTCTCTGTACCGTATCACCCACCGCGCACGTCACCGCATCGATCACACCCGAAAATGGCGCAAGCACCGAAAAGTGCGTTTTCATCACCTCTAAAACTGCCAGTGTCTGACCCTCGACAACCTGCTCTTGCAGCGCACTTTCGAGTCTTAAAATGACGCCTTCGACCGGTGCTTTTATGTCTATCACCGCACTCATCGACAATTTTCCAACATAATTTATACCAGCGCCTTCCCTAGGAATTATAAGTCTATACAGACCGCCTATGCTTGACCAATTCGGCAGATATAACAGAAATTTATTAAGAGAAAGTTTGCAATCTCTAAAGGAAAAAAGATACCCTTTTAGTGCTTTTAGCCTGAGGATACTCCCCAGAAATATATAATGCGCCGCGATTAAGCGCATGTGTTAACGACCTCAACAGTTGATCAAGGATAATAACTATGCATACCAAAATCGCCCTAATAATTAGCACGGGTGATGTCGTAGGCAGTACTAATATGCGCAAATTTTTCTAGTAGGGTCTAACCGTATGCGGGACGACGACGCATGGTGAGAAGCTCGACACGCTGATCGCGGAACTCAATGCCGATGGGAAGTCCGCCCTCCGTTTCAACTGCGACGCCCGTCGCGCGGATCCTATAGAAAATCTATTTGCCGAAATTGAGTCGAATATTGGCTAGATAGATATAGTGTTATTTAATGTTAGCGACAATATGCCCTTGGTGATTTTGTAAATCGGTAGCAAAAA
>JAPKCN010000250.1 GCA_028822945.1 Porticoccaceae bacterium
TCAAAAGTTCGCGGAGTTTTGCAGCAGTGTCAGCGCCCAAATCGCACCTGCCAGCAGTAACGATATAAACACCGCTGCAGACCCGACATCTTTAGCGCGCCCCGATAATTCATGCGAATCAAGGCTTATTCGGTCGACCACTATTTCTATACAGGTGTTCAGTAGTTCTACGATTAAGACCAGTAATATTGAGCCGATCAATAAGATAAGTTGTAGGTAGTCGGCGGCTACAAACACTGCGACAGGCGTCAGCAATACCAAGCTTATCAATTCGATTCGAAAAGCCTCCTCAGTGCGCCATACTGCCGACAGACCGCGAAATGAGTTGAGCGTAGTTTGCAGTAACCGGCGCTTCAATAAAGCCCATAAGGCCCTGAGGTTCATTTCGCGATTTCGACGCGAGTATTCGCACACATCCGCGCACCTCGCTCAAATATCTGTTTGTAAGCCATTTTTTGATCTCTCATATCTCGTTATTACTAGCAGTGTAGTGTCTAAGACGCTCAGTTTGGGATAGTTGGCGCAGCAAAAAACCACGGGCTATGATTTTTTGCTCAGTGCTTCGCTAGGGTTTGAACAGTTGGCATTTTTTCGCGGTGTAGAGGTTCAGTGAGGCTTGTCGCGCGATCACAGACTGTCGTAAGAAATACATTGTTGTGCCCTAGAGTGAGCATTGTTGGTCGACGCCAAGTACGTGGAAAACTCGGCCCATTGCCATCCATCCGGCAATACAATAAGTCAAATCGGTAATTTCCGCGTCGTCGAAAGACTCTTTGAACGAGCGCCAAAATAATTCATCCGCCGACAAGTCTATGGGGGTAAGCCCCATGTTATTTGCATAGCGCACAGCCAGCTGCTCACGGGCGTCTAAGTGACTGTGGTCACCCGATAAAAGCGCAGTATAAAAACTATTATTTGGCGCTTGGCCATTATTGAGTACGCCTTGTTTTATACCCAATTGATGCAGATCGTGCTGGATGCGCCAGTTTTTGCAAAGGACGCAGCCATTGATGATCGCTGTTGCAATTCTAGCCGCCTCGAAGATTCTTGGTGACAGTTTGCTATGCCGATAAATATTGTGTAAAAAGGCATTCGCGGAGCGCGCTATTTCTGGGACATATCTCTCTCCGGGCCCGGCTAATAGATCACGTTCCAGTATTTCGTTATCAATCCTTATGCGCATTGCATCATCCTCTAATTAAGGTATTAAGGATACCGAACAAGCGTGCGACGCACAATCTGCGGCACGGCATGCCACATCCATAAAGCTTTTAACCGGCCGCTTGCCCGACTGTACTCTTACAATGCTGTCATGCTTTAATAAGATGTATTCAAGCGGCCGGATTGTGCCCTTGCGATACTCAAAAGTGACTTAAACGGGATAACGTAAATGCGCCATATCGATATTAAACGTGCTATTGCCGCCGACGGCCTGCGCATTGTCATTGCCAAGGCGATGCCCAGCGCCTGGGGTATCGCCGCCAAGGCCATGATGGAGTTTAAAGGGCTCGACTTTTCGGTCGCGTATCATGTGCCCAGGGGAGATAACCTCGATTTGTTGACCTGGTCGGGGGTAAACAGTGCGCCGGTGGTCGCGTGGAATAAAGAGCCACCGATAAACCGTTGGAACGATATTCTATTTCTCTTGGAAAGATTGGCGCCAGACAGTCCACTTGTGCCGCAAGCTCCCGAAGAGCGAATGCGTATGCTCGGTTTGAGTCATGAAATTTGCGGTGAACTGGGCTTTGGTTGGAACCGGCGGCTAGGTATGTTGCGTCCAACAAATGGCGCGGCGGTGTCTGCGTTTGGTCTAAAATATGGCTATCGTGATACTGATGCGAAAAATGCAACTCCTCGAGTGATTGCTTTTATGCGAGAATTAGCATGCGTTCTCAAGTCACAACGGACTCAGGGCAGTCAATTTTTGGTTGGAAATTCGGTCACTGCGGCTGATTTTTATTGGGCGGCATTTAGTAATTTTGTGGTTATACAATCTGCTGAAGAGTGCCCAATTAACCCAGCGGCACGGCCGATGTTTGAGAATACTCCAGCTGAAATTACCGAGGCTATCGATCTTATATTGATCGACCATCGCGATTTTATTATGCAGACCTACTATAAACTACCCCTCGAATTGTGAGGATTATCTCAGCTGTTGCCGCACTGTGGGGGAAGGAAACAGCTTAAGACGTCTATATTTTAATGTTCGATAGATATTTTAATCGCAGGCAACAGGCTTTCTTTGCTACTTTTTTATGCACGTTAGGCGCGAGCCTTTTAAGGTTAACTTCATCATTAAGGTAATCATGGCATTATGATTAAAAAAATACTCGGCGCGATTGCGGCAGGTGTGATTTTACTCGTTATCTTTGGGGTGATTGAAGCCTTTTTTAGTGACGATGGCGGCACCCAAAAGGAAGCGGCTATGTTGGCTAATCTCGAGGGCAATCTGGTTAGTTTAGATTGTTTGGTCACCACGGATGTCGGTAGTAATGCCGCACCAAAATTTGATATTGATCTCGATTTACAAACTGCAGAACAATATGGATTTCCGGCTGAAAATGTAGTTTTCACCCC
>JAPKCN010000061.1 GCA_028822945.1 Porticoccaceae bacterium
CTACTGCGACCAGTAGACTCTCCAAGCATTATTTTTGGCCTCGATCTGCAGGGGGCACTGGTAGATAATCTACAGCATAGTGAAGCGTTTTTTAGGGCTATTACCAGCGTGTATCATCGTCAAGATCAGTTGTATATGGGCAGCCTTTAAATGTCTGTAGTGGCTATTTTTAGGCTCAAAAAATAATTTAGCTAGAATAGAGTTAGCACATAAAAATGAAACTTATTCTAAAAAAGACTCCTGCCTATTAGAGCAAAAGTCTTTTTTTCCAGTAGTTTATAAAATTAAGCTAGAATTGGTCCTAGCTTCATAGCGATACCCATATCGCCCTGTATTTTTAACTTTCCGGACATGAAGGCCGCTGTCCCATCCAATTCTCCGCCAGCCATTGCCATAAAATTTTCTAAGCTGATAACCATGGTGCACTGTGCATCGACGTCGTCATTATTGATCAAGTTAGGTGTTTGCGTCGCGTCTAGGAATAAGAATCCATCATCGCCAAAGTCAAACTTAAGGGTTGCACCAAGACCGCAGTCTTCGCCAACTTTTTCCTGCATTCCTGCTGTTACTGTTTCTAGAGACATAGTTAAAATCCTCGTTTGTGGTAACTATATTTGATGTTTTGTCTTTTATATTTTAGATAGTTGTTTTGCCAAATATCAAAGGGTGGGCTCGCATTGCTACTTTAAAAATCTCATTACGCAAAATCAAGCACTATCGGCATTCCTAGTGCTAAAAGTTTTAGCGTAGTTTTTGTGTTTTTAGCGCGACAGCAGAAATACCTATTGACGCTTTGTATAGAATCCCAATGGGTGGGTTGTTATGTTTTTTGATATGGCGCCAGAATAGAAGTACTTGGCGCGGTATGCCAAGCTTAACTGGGGCGTTGGTATTACGGTAACAAGGTCTCGTCGCAGTTAAATGATTAGAACCGCGCTTGAATCGCCCAATCGACAAAATATGTTAATCAGCCAGGGGTCAATAGCATGCAACAGTTAACATCCGCGCCGAGAGCGAATGCGATCTTAATTTTCTTATTATTGCTCAATATACTAAACATGGTCGACAGGAACCTGATCACCAGTTTCGGTTCGATGATTATTGCCGATCTCGAATTGAGCGATACCCAGTTCGGTTTACTAACAGGTGTTATTTTTGTATTTTTTTATTCGATCATGGGACTCTTTATGGGTGCATTAGCCGACCGTGTGCATCGACCGCGCTTAATCGCCGCTGGTCTTATTTTGTGGAGTGCCCTAACCGCACTGTCGGGGATAGCAAAAAATTTCTTACAAATTGGCTTGGCACGGCTATTTATTGGCGTTGGTGAGTCGGCGATGACGCCATCGGCTATGTCGATGTTGTCGGATTTATTTCCCAAAGCCAAGCGCGGAACCGCCACCGGTCTATACTATCTCGGCGTGCCGCTGGGAGCAGGCGGCAGCTTTGTAGTCGCCGGAATACTCGGGCCGATGATCGGTTGGCGGAATTGTTTCTTTTTACTCGGTGGCATCGGTCTGGCGCTAGCGATCTTACTGCTGCTGATGGGCGATCCAAAGCGCGGCGCTATGGAAGAGTTTGCAGACGATCAGCGTCCAGATGTTGAGGAGCAACCAGCGAGACTTACCGACAACTGGCGTGAGATTGTCGCTGAGGTGTTTGTCATGGTGAAAGCCGTGCCGGCGCTATTCTGGACGATGCTAGGAGCGGTTTTTTTACATGTGCCGTTGGGTGCAGGGCAGTTCGCGATCGTTTGGCTAGAGCGCGAGCGCGGTTTTGGTTTCGGTGAGATCACCGCGACCTACGGACTCATATATATTATTTTTGGCACCGCGGGAACATTTTTGGGTGGAGCACTAAGCGACTGGTATCAGGCCAGATTTGCTGGAGGTAGGGTACGATTTTTGGCGTTTTTGATGTTGGGTATGATGCCACTGATTATCTCATTTCGCTTTGTATCGCCAGATTCACCGCTATTTTTTATTGGTATGGCTGGCGGAATGTTTATGATCAGTACATTCTACGGCCCGGCATTTTCCACGGTGCAAGACCTTACGCCGGTGCGCCTGCGCGGTGTTATGACCGGCTTACTATTGGTGGCCTGTAACCTAATAGGGCTGGGATTCGGAGCGATGATAACCGGCTTTATCAGCGATACCTTGACGCTAATGCACACGTTTGAACCGCTAACTAAAGCGCTATTGGTCAGCGATGTAATAGGTTGGGGCGCACCGGCAAGTTTTATCGTGGCGTCTATTTATTTACAGCGAGCCAAAGAGCGCTGACTGAATCTGAGCGATTTTATGACAAATATCAAAATGGCATGGGCTCTGGGGTCGGTGGCATAAAATCCGAAGATTTGGACGCCGCAATGACCTATAATTTTCACATAATAAACGGCGCTGTTAAGCATCGAAGGAAGCTAATATGACCGATAAAACGATTCGTGTCGCTGGGGCCAGTGGTTTTTGGGGTGACGCCGCGAGAGCAACGTCACAGCTCTTAAAGGATGGCGATGTCGATTTTATTGTCTACGATTACCTCGCTGAAATCACCATGTCGATCATGGCGCGAGCGCGGGCAAAAAATCCCGAGACAGGCTATGCGTTAGACTTTATTAGTACGGCCATGCAACCCAACTTACTAGAGATCGCTCGCCAGGGCGTGCGGGTGGTGTCGAATGCCGGAGGAGTCAATCCCCACGCCTGTGCCAGCGCATTGCGCGCGGTTATTGCCGATTTGCACCTTAATCTCAAGGTTGCCTGTGTGTCGGGCGATGATTTAATCATCCAGCGCGAACAATTGGCACGTATCGGAGCAGTCGAGATGTTTAGCGGTGTTAGCTTTCCGGCGGTTGAAAAAATTGCCAGTATCAATGCTTATCTTGGCGCATTTCCGATCGCCAAGGCGCTCGACGGCGGCGCTGATATTGTCGTCACCGGGCGTTGTGTAGACAGTGCAGTAACCCTCGGCGCCTGTATTCACACGTTTGATTGGCGTCGACAAGATCTCAATTATCTAGCGATGGGTTCGCTTGCAGGGCATATTCTAGAGTGTGGGCCGCAAGCTACGGGCGGTAATTTTACCGACTGGCAAAAGGTAAAAGACCTCGACTGTATTGGCTATCCAATTGCCGAAATTAGTCCCGATGGCAACTTTATCTGCGGCAAACCAAAGGCCACTGGGGGACTGGTGAGTATCGGCACTATTGCCGAGCAAATGGTTTATGAAATTGGTGATCCACAGGCCTATATTCTGCCAGATGTAGTCTGTGATTTTTCTAATGTACAACTGCGTCAGGTAGATAGTGATCGCGTCGCAGTCAGCGGCGCATTGGGACGTCCGGCACCGGATACGTATAAGATTTGTGCCACCTACGCCGATGAATACCGCGGCGGAACCAATATGACGCTGTACGGTTTTGATGCCGATAAAAAAGCTGAGAAACTTGCCGCGGCAATTTTTAAAGCGGCAAAGAGGACCTGTAAATTACTTGGGTTGCCGACTTACAGCGAGACAAGCGTCGAGTTGATCGGTGCCGAGAGTCAATATGGCGTACACGCCAAGCTTACCGATGTGCGCGAAGTGTCGATGAAAATAGCGGTAAAACATCCAACTGCAGCAGGCGTCGGCATTCTGTTAAAAGAGACCGTTGGCTTGGGATTGGCTAGCCCGCCGGGCTTGTCAGGATTTCAGGGCGCGCGGTCGAAACCTTCGCCAGTGGTGCGGTTATTCTCTTTTTTGCTACCTAAGGCAGAGCTTAAAATCTTCGTCGATATTGATGGGGTCGCCGTAGATTATGCGGAACCTGAGGGAACATGTTTTGATAGCAACAGTATGGCGCGGCCATTCGCTCCGGCTATCTCCAGCGGCGATGATGTTATTGCTGTGCCTCTGATTACCCTAGCCTGGGGGCGCAGTGGGGATAAAGGCGATACGGCTAATGTTGGTATTATTGCTAGAAAACCCGAGTATTTACCCTATATTTATGCAGCATTGACCGAGTCGGTTGTGGCAGAACGCTTCGCTCACTTTTTGCCGGACTTGGCACAAACGGCAGCCGAAAATTATGTCGATCGCTTTTTAATGCCGGGCTGCTATGCGATCAATTTTTTACTCCATCAAGTTCTCGGTGGTGGCGGGATGGCAAGTATTCGCAACGATGCTCAAGGTAAGGGGTATGCGCAATTATTGCTGGATGCGCAGATACCGATTAGCCGGGAACTCGCGGGTCGTCTCAGCGTGCATCCGGAATTGGTGATCAGGCACTGATCGGGAAAGCAACAGCATAACATCGTTATTATAAGAGATAGTTAAAACAGCATAGCCGGAGATAGGTAAATGGCGGTATTTAGGTCGAAAATCAATACCAGTTCAGAGAGTTTTATGCGCAATCGCGCGGCGATGCTGAATCTAATTGAGAAACTTGAAATGCTGAACGCACGCGGTGCGATAATTTCAGAGAAGCGTAGACCTCGATTCGATGCGCGCGGACAGCTGACGCCCCGCGAGAGACTGGCTCGCTTATTAGACCCGGGTATGCCATTTTTAAATATAGGTAATCTGGCGGGTTATTTACTCGACACTAAAAACCCCGACAAGTCGATCCCCGGATCCACCGTCATAGCCGGCATAGGGTTTATCGCTGGAACTCGCTGTACCATAGTGGTCGATGATAGCGGCATCATGGCCGGCTCATTGACGACCGCGGGAGGTTACAAAATCCGTCGTGCGGAGCAGATTTCACTGGAGCAAAAATTGCCTTTTGTGCACTTGGTAGAGAGTGCTGGGGGCGACTTGACCAACTATACGGTCGAGGGATTTAGTGCCGGTGGCGCGCTATTCGGTAGTTTGGCAAAACTCAGTAAGGCGGGGATTCCAGTCATATCGATTTTACATGGCTCGTCTATCGCAGGCGGTGCCTATATGCCTGGATTGAGCGACTACGTGATCGGTATCAAAGACAATGGACGAGCTTTCTTAGCGGGGCCACCGCTATTAAAAGCTGCGACGGGGGAAATTGCTACCGAGGAAGAATTGGGCGGTGCCGAGATGCATGCAAGTATCTCAGGCTTGGTAGAGTATCTGGCAGATAACGATGGCCACGGGATTCAAATCACTCGCGAAGTCGTTAAGCGACTGCAGTGGAACGATAATTGTTCACTACCCATTGCGCGCAGCTTTTCTGAGCCAGTCTATGATCCCGACGAATTGGCTGGGGTAATACCGACTGATTACCGAACACCTTACGATATGCGTGAACTGGCAGCTAGACTGGTTGATGCCTCAGATTTTCTTGATTTTAAACCCCGCTTTGGCGTCGCTACCGTGTGCTTGCAGGCAGAAATTTTTGGTCAGGCCTGTGGGATTATTGGCAACAATGGGCCGATCGATCCGCAGGGAGCCAACAAAGTAACGCAGTTTTTACAACTCCTTGATCAGGCTAATATTCCAGCGCTATTTTTGCAAAATACCACTGGCTATATCGTCGGTACTAAGTCGGAACAGGCGGGTATGATCAAACATGGATCAAAGATGATCCAAGCGGTTCAAAACCTCGATGTGCCGCGCATCACAATGATGACTGGCGCCAGCTTTGGAGCCGGTAATTATGGTATGTGCGGACGCGGTTTCGATCCTGATTTTTTGTATACCCTGCCGAATGCACGCATGGGCGTTATGGGCGGCGAACAAGCCGCTAAGACTATGTCGATGGTTGCGCGGGGTAAGGCAGCGGCGTTAGGTCAGGAACCCGATGAGCAAGCTCTTGCGCAAACAGAGACGATGTTGGCTGCGCACTTTGATGGCCAATCCGACGCCTTCTATACATCGGGGCATATGATGGACGACGGCATGATCGACCCACGAGAGATGCGTAACACCTTGGGCATGTTGTTGGAGACAGTTCGTGAGGCTCGCTACCGCAGGCTGCGGCCAAACAGTTTTGGTGTGGCCAGGCTTTAATCGGCGCTGTATTTAATGAGGAGATTATTATGACAGTTGGGCTTGCGAGTTTGTTGCCGGATACCTCGGCACTTATTTTAGACCGTCGCGGCAGTGTTCTGTATATCTGGCTAAATCGGCCAGAGGCGAAAAACGCATTGTCACAGGAGATGACGGAGGAGCTCTCGGCGACGTTGTCAGCGGTGCAGGATGACCGCAGTATCCGTACTATTGTTCTGAGAGGAAAGGGCGGCGTCTTTTGCGCGGGCGGCGATATAAAGAGCTTTAAGTCGAGCATGCAGCAGGTGGATGCGGCCTCCGTAGCTAAGGGTAATCGATCATTTGGCTATTTAATGACGCAACTGAACGAGCAACCGCAAGTCGTTATCATATTAATTGAGGGCGCTGCCATCGGCGGCGGTCTTGGGCTTGCTTGCGTAGCGGATGTGACTTTAGTCACCGCGGACGCGTGCTTTAGGTTGAGTGAGACCAGCCTTGGCATCCCGCCGGCCCAGATTGCTCCGTTTGTGACAGAGCGGGTAGGACTGACACAAGCGCGACGGCTGATGTTGACCGGCGCTCGCTTTAAGGGATCAGAAGCCGTTTTGCTTGGCATAGCGCACGCTGTGGCCGATGATGTTGCTGATCTCGAGGCGCAGTGCGCGGCCATACTCGATAACATTTCGGCCTGTGCACCAGGTGCCAATGCAGTCACCAAGAGTATTCTGTTCGAAACGTTACGTGCTCCGCGAGCACAGGCACTGGACTTTGCCGCCGACGGTTTCGCGCGCTGTATGCTGAGCGCCGAGGGTCTCGAGGGCGTCGCCGCCTTTGTCGATAAACGCAAACCTAATTGGGCGATCGAGCCGTCACAGGAATCTCAGTAATGAACCGTTTTAACAGTATATTGGTAGCCAACCGAGGTGAAATTGCCTGCCGGGTCATGCGCACAGCGAAGCAACTCGGTTATCGCACTATCGCCGTGTACTCCGATGCCGATGCCACGGCCCCGCATGTGCAAATGGCCAATGAGGCGTTGCGGATTGGGCCAGGGCCGGTTGGCGAATCTTATCTGGTGGCAGATTTGATCTTGCAAGCAGCCGCCAGCAGCAATGCTGGGGCAATTCATCCTGGCTATGGTTTTTTGAGTGAAAATGCTGCTTTTGCCAAGGCGTGCGAGGCCGCTGGTGTGGTTTTTATTGGCCCGACGCCAAAAGCTATTGATATTATGGGCAACAAAGCTGAGTCAAAGCGTCGGATGATTGCGGCGGGTGTACCCTGCGTGCCCGGATATGAGGGGCGCGACCAAACCGATGCCGCGCTGCTTCGCGAGGGAGGCAAAATCGATTTGCCAATGATGGTTAAAGCGGCGGCCGGTGGCGGTGGTCGCGGGATGCGTTTAGTTCACAAAAGAGTCGATTTAGCCAACGCGATTAAATTAGCACGGGCCGAAGCCGAGAGTGCTTTTGGTTCTGGTGAATTGATTCTAGAGCAGGCGATTATTCAGCCGCGACATGTTGAAATACAGGTTTTTGCCGATAGCGATGGCCATACCATTCATCTTGGCGAGCGCGACTGCTCGGTGCAGCGTCGCCACCAAAAAGTTATAGAGGAAGCTCCCTGTCCAATTATGACCCCAGAGTTGCGTCAGCGCATGGGGCAATCGGCCATCGATGCCGCAGTAAGTGTCGGTTATTGCGGCGCTGGCACGGTCGAATTTTTGCTCGACGAATCGGGTGCATTTTATTTTTTAGAAATGAACACACGTCTCCAGGTCGAGCACCCAGTAACCGAATTGATTACCGGTTTAGATCTGGTTGCCCTACAGATTAGCGTTGCCCAAGGCGAGCCGTTAGGGATTGAACAGACTGACGTGGAGTTGCGTGGTCATGCTATTGAGGTGCGTCTTTATACCGAGGATCCAGGTCAGGACTTTTTACCAGCGTCGGGCCCTGTGGACCTTTGGCTGCCGTCCTCGGGTCCGGGGATACGCGTCGATGCAGGTATCAGTAGCGGTCAACAAATCTCGCCATTTTATGATCCTATGGTGGCAAAAATTATCGGCTTTGGCGACACTCGGGAGGCCGCGCGACAAAAGACACTCGAGGCGTTACAACACACCGTGCTATTTGGTACACCCAACAATAAACAATTTCTAATCGACTGTTTAAATACCGAGGCTTTTGTCGACGGAGGTGTAACGACAGCATTCATCGCAGAAAACTTCAGCCGCGAGCAGCTTCAAACCGTAATCCCAAGCTTTGTGCAGAGTGCCATAGCCGCGGTGATTGCACTGACGCTCGAATACCAAAATCAGCGCCAGAGACTTACAACCGTCTCTGGGACATTAAAGAATTGGACTAACGCCGGTGCGTTGGTGTCGCGTAAACAGTATAATTTCGATGGACTAATTTACGATTTATCGATTTCCCCGTGTGACGGTAAAGAATGCTATTTAGTCTCTGGTGGCGAACAGTCGGCGCGCGTCGAAATTCATAGTAGCGAAGCGCCCAGTGCCAAGGTTTCAGTTGATGGAAAGGTATACCGCGTATACTTTATGTCTCCTCGGGTAGGTCAGTTGTATTGCTCTATCGATGGACACAGCGCGTTTTATCGCGATTCGATCATGCTCGATGGGGTGGGCGAGGATCGCACAGGCGACGGCCGGGTGATCGCGCCGATGCATGGATTGTTGCTCGAGGTAAATGTTGCAGCTGGTGACAAGGTCATCAAAGGGCAGCTGTTAGCTGTGCTCGAAGCGATGAAGATGCACTATGAAATTGTTGCCGAGGTCGATGGTACGGTAGTGGCGGTGAGGGCAGTTGTCGGAGCCCAGGTCGCGGGTGACGATGTACTTATGGAAATCAATAGTGTAGTCGAATAGGTTGCTGTGGAGAGGTAGGAGGAACTGAGATATGAGTTTAAAGCTATGGCACTGTGCGACGTCGCGTTCGATACGTCCGCTCTGGACGATGGAAGAAATGCAATTACCTTATGAATTGCTAGTGATGCAATTCCCACCGCGTTTTATGCATACCGGTTATACCGATATCAATCCAATCGGCACCGTGCCCTACTTTACCGATGGCACTGTGGAGATGACAGAATCTACGGCTATCAGTCAGTATTTGGTAGATTGCTATGGTCCTACCGACCTAGCGGTTGCGTCTGATGAGTCAGACTATGGTGTATACCTTAACTGGCTCCACCGGAGTGACACGACCTTAACGTTTCCGCAGACTTTGGTGTTGCGATACAGCCATTTAGAGTCCGAGGATCGGCGTTTACCGCAGGTAGTCGAGGACTATTCTAAGTGGTTTTACTCGCGATTACGTTCGCTCGAAGTCGCGGTTACCGGACGTGAATACCTCTGTTCTGGACGCTTTACGATTGCCGATATTAGTGTCGGTTTCGCGCTGTATTTAGCTGAAAAGTTGGGCCTAAGAGATGGCTTTAAAGAGTATACGAATGCTTATTATGAGCGCCTTAAAAAACGCCCAGCCTTTCACAAAGCCACCTCGCTATAGTGCTCTAAAATCCTAGACGATATTGTAAATAATATAGGAGAAAGCTAGTGCATGCACGCTATCCGCAGCTCTTTACACCTCTAGATCTAGGTTTTACGAAAATCAAAAATCGCCTTATTATGGGCTTCATGCACACCGGTTTA
>JAPKCN010000251.1 GCA_028822945.1 Porticoccaceae bacterium
ACCTATCGCTTTACTGCAGCCGAAATTAGCCGCATGCAGCAACAGGAGGGCAGCGTTTCTGCCAATCAGATGTCGCAGGTCTACCTGATGTTTGCGTTGGGCAAAGCGCATGAAGATCTGGGTGAATACTCAACCGCGTTTAACTATTACCGGCAGGGCAACGACTTAAAGCGTGCCCAAAGCGGCTACGACGCGCAGAAGATGGGCGTCGAACTGCAAGCGCAGGCAACGTTTTTCAGCAAAGACGTATTTACGTCTCGTGTGGATAGCGGCGATCCTGCCTGCGACCCTATTTTTATTGTGGGTCTGCCACGTGCAGGGTCAACGTTGCTGGAACAAATCTTAGCGTCGCACAGTTTGGTCGATGGCACGCTTGAGCTACCCAATATTTTGTCGATCGCCCAGTCTCTAAGGCGCCGCGGTCAGGAGGAAGGTAACGCAGAATACCCTGCGATCATCGCCGATATGTCGGCGCTGGAGTTGCAGGAGCTGGGCAAGAGGTACCTAGCAGAGACCGCCATTCATCGCCAGGGCGCGCCGTATTTTATCGATAAGATGCCCAATAATTTTCGGCACGTCGGCCTGATTAAGTTAATCCTGCCCAACGCAAAAATCATCGATGCACGCCGCCACCCCATGGCCTGTTGTTTTAGCGGCTACAAACAGCTGTTTGCCGAGGGGCAAGAGTTTAGTTACGACTTGGACGATTTAAGCAGTTACTATCGCGACTATGTAGCGTTGATGGATCACTGGCAAACCGTTCTACCCGGCGACATTTTGCAGGTTAACTATGAGCAGGTTGTGGGCGACCTAGAGGGACAAGTGCGCCGTCTGCTAGACTACTGCGGTCTGCCCTTTGAACCACAGACACTCGAATTTCACGATACCGAGCGCTCCGTGCGCACTGCCAGTTCAGAGCAGGTACGTCAGCCCCTGTATCGCCAAGGGCTTGACCAGTGGCGATATTTTTCCGAGCAGCTACAACCGCTCGAGGAGCCGCTGACGGATATTATTCAGCGTCATGAAAAATCAGTGGACTGAGCATTACGACAGCAGCGCGACCCAAGACAGACAGCCAGATTAAGTCGGTTACTTCTGATTAGTGCTGGTTAGTGCTGGTTAGTGCGACAGGCGCGATTATTGAGCTCATCGACTGCGGAACTTTTGGTTGATCTCGTTGCCTGTATAGGGTCAACTAACGAAATATTAATGATTATGCAGCGATTAGTCGCTATCTATGCTCAAGGAGTGATCTATGTTTTCTTCATGTAATGCCCAAGACCGCACGTGGTCCAGCTTGTTCGGTGTACTGATGCTATCGATGGTGCTTGGTTTAAGTGCCTGCTCAAGCGGTAGTTCGGATTCGAATGATAACTTCAGTCCTGGTGGAGGAGATGGTGGTGATGGGGGAGATGGGGGAGATGGGGGCGGAGGCGGAGAAGGCAAAGGAACCTGCCAGAACAACAGCGCTAACGATATATGCGATTTCTCTGTCATCTTCGAGGTCAACGGTAATGCTTACGGGGGCTATCAGAACGCGTACACTACGGATAAATTTCGTTCGAGCGTCGAGAGTTGGACGGCCGGTGGAACTCAATTTGAGTATCTTGAAACTGAGCAATTTATCATCCCCACGGCTCAACGTGAGGATCCACTAAGTCTCACTATCCGGGACACAAAGAGCGAAGACAACTGTATTGCGCTTTACTGGCAAGATCAGTACCGTTATGTCAGCGCGGGAACACGCTTTACTATACCCGACGCGTGGAAGAAGTCTCTTCCGCTGCATATCACGGCGATACCTTGGAAGGTTACCGGTGCGTGTGCTGGCGCCAACATAGGGTCTGGGTCCCCTGACGGAAGTCGGGCTTTGGCGATTTGGATCTCTGAAGGCCTGTCGCAGCCGTCGGCCTCTACATGCCACTTCAAAGGCGATGCAGCAAAACTGCCAGAATGCTTCAAGGCTCCTTATTGGGCGGTTGAGGGTAACTATCTTATCTATAAAGGCTCGCTCGTTGATTGGGTCATGGAGGGAAACAAAAACGAGAACATCCCAAGAAGTATCTTTATTGACAAAGGTGTCGATTTGCTTGAGAAGCCTTTAAATACCTTGTTCTACAGGTACCCGATAAAAACTAATAGCATTGCGGCGTGTGAAGCTTTTGCCAGAAACGCGAATGAGGGAAAAACTTTCGGTTCAGACTGCTTTGTGGAGAACGGCAGGGAGCTGACTCTGCTTGCTAACCATCAAATCGAGGTGGGCGGCTACGGTCGCATCAACGGGTATAAGCAGGCCACAGAACCTTATCCAAGCAATAGTGACAAGGCTTTTATGGACGAGTCGCATAAGAACTTTGCGCAGTATAGAGTCTATTCGGGGCTTCTGGTCCTCTCCTCCAAATACAGTTCACCGACTGATGTTTCGACTCCCGCGATCGACGTCAAAGGCATAACCGTGGGGTTCGGGCCCAAAAGGTATAGTGGAGCGGTACAGTTAAACACGCCCTACGCGCCAGCGGTGTCCTCGTTAACTGAACCAGCCCCTAAGTA
>JAPKCN010000062.1 GCA_028822945.1 Porticoccaceae bacterium
GGTGATGATTGCCGTAAATGAAATGCTGATGACCGCCAACTGGGCTTGGGCTATGTACCCGGGGCTGAGCGAGGGCGCTATAGCGACCCTAGAGGCACACGCCACCGATCGTCAAAAAGAACAATATCTTACTCAACTTATTAGCGGTGAGTGGAGTGGCACTATGTGTCTGACTGAGTCTCATTGCGGTACCGATCTAGGGCAGATGAGAACAAGAGCTGAACCCAATGAAGATGGCAGTTTCAGAGTCAATGGAACCAAGATTTTTATCTCTGCTGGCGAACATGACCTGACCAGTAATATTGTCCATATTGTCTTGGCGAAACTGCCAGACGCACCTCCGGGAACGAAGGGAATTTCGCTCTTTATCATCCCTAAGTTTATACCCGCTGAAGACGGCTCGGCGGGCGTGCGCAATGGTGTCAGATGTGGTTCGATCGAAGAAAAGTTAGGTATTCACGGCAACGGTACCTGTGTACTCAATTTTGATGATGCCACGGGTTACCTCATAGGCAAGCCGCATGATGGTATGAATGCAATGTTTACTTACATGAATGTGGCACGTATTGGTACCGCCGCCCAAGGTGTTGCCGCCGCCGAGTTATCCTATCAAGGTGCAGTGGCCTACGCCAAGGATCGACTCGCCATGCGTTCTTTGTCAGGAGCTAAAAATCCAGACGGTCCAGCGGATCCGATTATTGTACATCCAGACGTTCGACGTATGCTGTTGACTCAGAGGGCGATTGCCGAGGGCGGTCGCGCGATGATTGTTTACGCTAGTCGTTTTGCCGATGTCTACCGTTCGGGTCAGACTGACAAAATCCGCGCCGATGCCGAGGCGAGACTCGGCTTTTGTACACCCATACTCAAGGGTTTTTTGACCGAGCTAGGCTGTGATTGCGCCAATTTGGGCATGCAGGTGTTTGGCGGCCATGGCTACATCAAGGAGTGGGGCATGGAGCAGATTGTGCGCGACAGCCGCATAGCGACGCTTTACGAGGGCACAACGGGGATTCAGGCGCTCGATTTGATCGGCCGTAAAGTCCTCCTCGATCGGTTCTTCCAGTTGAAGTTATTTACCGGAGAGATGCTCGAGTTTGCGGCGCAGTTTTTGCCGTGGAAGCGTGACCCATTGACTCGAAAAATGTGGAAGCAATCGCTGCAAGTGGTGAAATTAGCTCTGAAATGGCGCTACCTTGGCTTACGGGTTGGTTTTCGGGCGAAACGCAATCCAGATTGTGCTGGGGCAGCGTCGGTAGACTTTTTGATGTTTTCTGGCTATGCCTACATGGCATTTATGTGGGCTAAGATGAGTCTGGTTGCGCATCGACAGTTGCGCGATGGAGTTGGCGACCGAGAATATTTACAAGCCAAGTTACACACTGCCGAATTCTTTTTTAGCCGCCTGCTTCCAGCCGCCGATGCCCATGCCAAGCAGTTGCTGGCGCCTGCCGCATCGGTCATGGCGATGCCTGAGTCGTCCTTCTAATCGGCGCTGTTGGTGTTCAGCTCACTGTCCTTTGGCCTGCTGGATTTATAAAGTTGTCACGGAGCAGCGGTTCTTTCCTTAGTTTACCGTTTTCAACGACGAACGGTGGGTAGCTGCTCAAAAATTCGCCAATACCTGAGTTAGACCTACAGCGCTTGTGGCGAGCAGCACCCAGCCAATCACCCTAAAGAAATCTTGGCTATCGCGTTGTAAAAGGCGTTGGTGGAGGCGCACTCCGAGCACGTGTCCGACGCCTGCAAACGGCAGCAGAGCGAGCGCTGCAAAGACCTGCAAGTCGATGCCTACACTGGCTAAGGCGACCAGTTTAATACTCACCAATACCCACCAGATTACAAATAATGTGTTGCGGAACTCGCCAATAGCAACATGCCGCAGTGCCACCGGAATGATCAGCGGCGCTCCAATTAAAGAGATACCGCTGGCATAGGCGCCGACCATTAAAAATAAAATATCTGTGATGTTACTGTTACTGTGAAGCGGTCGCGCGAAGATGTAACTGATCGCGTATGCGGCGACAAAGAGATAGATGAGTAGGGTGGTCAACTGACTGGGTAGCAGCAGTAGGCCGATCACACCGGCTAGCTTGGGCAATGCCATGATGGCCAGTGAAAAGCCCACAAATCGCCAGTTTACTGTACTTTTCGGCGGGTTTTCAGAGACTTTACTAAGCCACTTATGGCGTTCTGCCTGAGCCACGGTGAGGGCTGCAAAAAATAGCACATGCAGTCCTATAATGGGCATGAAAAATAATGGCTGATCGTAGATTAACAATAAAAATGGCAGTGCAAATAGTGTTCCGCCAAAACCGAGACCGGAACGAACAAAGCCACTCCAGGCAAAGATCAGTGCTATGCATAGATATTGATAACTGAGTAAATCGAGCATCAATGGCCGCAGTTACCCTCGGCATGCGAATGGCCATGGGCGATTTCTTCAGCGCTAGCCTTGCGCACAGCCAGGACCTCGACATCGAAGTGGAGATTTTTCCCAGCCAGTGGGTGGCTCATATCGACGTCGGCATTGAATTTGCCAACCTTTATGATGGTACCCGGTTTAATTCCTTGCTTAGTGTTGATATGCACCTGTTTGCCGGCGCTCAGTGGGCCTTCGTGTGTGAGGTATTTGATCGGCACACGCTGTTTTTTTTCGACTGAACGCAGACCATAGGCTTCCGCTGGCCGCAATGAAAAAGTAAGCTGGTCACCGGTTGCTAGAGATTCTATCGCGGCCTCGAAGCCGCGCGGCATTTGTTGTCGGCCATGTAAATATTGCATCGGTTCAGCGCCGTCAAAAGTCGATTCGATAAGTTCGCCTGAATCGTCTGTTAGCCGGAAGTGAAGACTGACAAAATGGTTGTTATTAATCTGCATCGGGTGCTCCTTTGTCGCCGCGCATGATACCCTAAGGTTTGCATTTGAACGAGTATCGGAGTTGCTTTTTTTGCATCTTGTTTGGCTCTACAATAGAGTTAGGTAAAGTGTAATATAAACATTGAGGGTTGCTGATGAGCAGTCGAACGAGCGGCGAGCAAGACAATTGCAAGGGATCAGTCGACGAACTACGTACTGATCAATTTGGGGACTTGTTTGGCGAACCGGTGGAGCCATTGGGTGACAAGGGTGCAAGTCTACTGCGCAGCCCAGTGGAACAAACTCCCGGTATGCTAATACGCCGCAGTGCTGCGGAGAGCGAGCAGCGCGAAGAGGCTAATTTTCTCGATCCTGATACCTATATACAACCCGTTGACCCTCTCGAAGTATTAGCTTTTCAACGCCCGGGCGTGCAGCATGGGGTTTATAAAAACTTGCGGATGGGTAAATATGAGATTCAGTCGCGCCTAGATTTACACCGGCACACTGTCGAACAGGCGCGACGAGCACTTTGGGTATTTATTAGCGGCTGTCAACAGCACGGTGTGCGTTGCGGGTTAGTAACTCATGGCAAGGGTGAGGGGCGCGAGCAACCGGCGGTGTTAAAGAGCTGTGTTAACCATTGGTTGCGTCAGTTTACTCAAATATTGGCGTTTCACAGTGCACAAAAGTACCACGGCGGTTCCGGGGCGACCTATGTACTGATTAAAAAGAGCGCCGAGGCGCGCAGAAATACCGGTGATAAACTCGATCAGGCCAAGCGTTCGAAGTCTTGATCGGTAAAGTTTTCGAGTTTTCGAAAGGGCCGTGAGTGGCGGCTGTAAGACTCTTTTGTTAGGAATAGGCGCGCAGATTAATGCCAGTCACCATCGGACAGAATATGCCACCACTGAGTGGTTACCTCGAACGCCGTTTTTTTGCGCAGCCGCGCGGTAGCGAGCGGTTTAATCGCGGTCGGATTGTGAGTAGACCGCACTGGATAATCTGCTTTGGCCTCTGGCTGGTATGTGCGTCGCCGGTCATCTCACAACAGCATAATGAGTGGAACTTCGAAGTTTTTTTAAATGACAAAAAAGTTGGCTGGCATCACTTTAAACTGCAAACGCAGAACGGCACGATGCGGTTGACATCAACTGCCGCCTTCGATTTTAACGTGTTTCTGTTTTATCCGGTTAAATATCGTCATCGGGCGGTTGAGTCGTGGCGCGACGGTTGTTTAACAGCAATCGATAGTCGTACTGAAAAGCGCGGTAAATCAATCGCCTTTGTCGGTGAGCAAAGCGCAGGCGGATTGCGCATTATGCAGAATGGTGAGAGCCGAATACTCTCCGGATGTATCCGTAGTTTTGCCTATTGGAATCCTGTTTGGCTCGAACAGGACACACTTCTTAACGGCGAAAATGGAGCATACTGGCCAGTTTCCCTGAACAGAAACGAGTTGCCAGCCGGCGCTGAGTTGACACTGGCAACACCCAAGGGGGATATATTGCTGCGCTATGACGAGCAGGGCGATTGGCAGTATCTCGAGTCTAAAATCAAAGCGGTCGGGGTACTCAGTTACCGCCGTGAAGTTGAGGAGATAGCGCTATGAACCGAGGTTTATTTAGTACTGCATTACTGATACTGGCGCTCTGCAGTGGCTGCAGTTCACCGCCACCGCTGGCAACTGTTGCTGCGGTGGATCTACCTCGATTTATGGGTGATTGGTATGTGATTGCCAGCATACCCACGTTTCTCGAGGTCGGCGCGCACAATCCTGTTGAGTCCTACCGGTTGGATACCGACGGCACTATCGATACCACCTTTAGTTTCAATGCCGATGGTTTTGACGGCGAGAAAAAGACTTATCACCCGCGCGGCTTTGTGCGCAATCGGCAGACGAACGCGGTGTGGGGAATGCAATTTATTTGGCCGATCAAAGCCGATTACCGCATTGTCTATTTAGACGAGCAGTATCAATACACTATCATCGGTCGCAACAAGCTCGATTACCTTTGGATTATGGCGCGACAACCGATTATCGATGAGACGGTTTATGGCGATCTCGTCGCGCGCGCCGAGCGACTTGGCTATCTTGCTAATCTGATTGTGCGCTCGCCGCACGCGACTCCCGAACGGGGCCAGCGCTGATGCGCTTACGGTGCGATCAGGGGATCGGTAATAAATCGAAAAACCACGCAGGTCTAACGGCTGATTGCGTCATTAGATGTTGCTGCAAGCTCGGCAACCACAGCTAATTATTGTCGTGGTTTCTCCATTTATATCTAAGTTTAAGACGGGTCATGCCAAAAGTGTCACGTTATTCATAGATCGTTTCTTTAAAAAGATTTTTGTACGGAACTTTTTGGTCATCGGTGGCGCTGCAGCGAGCGCAAAGATGATTCACATTTTGAGCCCTTTTGGCGCTGAGTTTTAGTTTGGCGTATTATTTCAGCAAGTAAATGTGTGTTACTGGACGGGTCGTCGTCGTAGGTGTCTTCTAAGGGTTATGACTAATGGTGACACTTGAATTGTTAATTGTAACGGTTTGGGCGTCGTTGCTTTTCTGTGCATGGTCTCTTTACTCTAAGCATGTTTCGCCGTCGCAGTTGGCGGACGCGCCGCTATCCGACTTTACCGGTTTACATTGCGATCACGACGCACTGGTGCCAAGCTATACTAGCGGTGTAGCGAGTATATATGCGGTTAATTTGTGCACCTAAGTGTGAGACTCGTCTGCATTGGGCAGACCTATGTCAGTTGGCGATATTAAAACTGCTGATAACCACGCTAGCGCCACCCACTTCGACAACAGGATGACTGATATGTCGCAACTTTCTATACCGACCATTACCGCCTTTCTCGTCTATGTCAGTGTAGTGCTGGGTATTGGTTTTTTTGCATACATCCGCACGCGCAGCGCCGGCGATTACTTTCTCGGTGGTCGCCAGCTATCGCCGATGGTTTCGGCGATCAGTGCCGGTGCCTCAGATATGAGCGGTTGGGTGTTACTTGGACTGCCAGGTTATGCATATCTTGCCGGTTTAGAGGCGGCATGGATTTCTATTGGGCTGGTGATTGGGGTTGCCGCAAATTGGTTATTAATGGCTAAACGATTGCGTATTTACAGTGCTCAGTTGGACGATGCAGTTACCTTGCCCACTTATTTACAGCGGCGCTTTGCAGATCGGACGCCGTGGTTAAAATCGATTGCCTCGGTGAGTATATTATTGTTCTTCTTGTTTTATGTGGGCTCCGGATTAATTGCTGGGGGTAAGCTATTTAACGAAGTATTTGGTTTTGATTATCAACTGGCTGTGTTTGTTAGTGTCGGTTTAATATTACTATACACCTTGTTCGGTGGATTTTTAGCAGTATCATGGACCGACGTATTTCAGGGTATTTTAATGTTGCTGGCGCTCGTTTTGGTACCGCTATTGGTGATCGATCAGTCCGGTGGCATGCGCGAATTCAGCGGCAGTATTGAGCGGGTCAATCCGCACTTGCTGAATATTTTTACATCGGCGGACGGCAAGGCGCTGACCCTGATGACGATTGTCAGCTTCATGGCCTGGGGCCTGGGATACTTTGGTCAGCCGCATATACTCGCGCGTTTTATGGCGCTACGCTCCCCCGACGACGCCTCGCGGGCGGCTTTAATTGGCGTGACTTGGGCACTGACTTGCTATGCCATGGCAATTTTGGTCGGCCTGAGTGGTATAGCGACCCTCGATACGCTGCTGGATGACTCAGAAAAAGTCTTTATTGCCCTTACAAGTTTAATTTTTCATCCGTTGATTGCCGGTGTGCTACTAGCGGCAATTTTAGCGGCGATCATGAGCACTGTAGATTCGCAATTACTGGTGTGTTCGGCCTCGCTAGCGGAGGATCTCTATCCGCTGGTCACGCGAAAGCCGCTTAGCGCAGTGCAGCGCTTGCGCGTGGCGCGTATTGCAGTTGTTGCTTTAGCGCTATTGGCGACCGGATTGGCGATGAATCCGGAGAGTAAAGTACTCGAGGTGGTGTCCTATGCATGGGCCGGTCTTGGCGCGTCGCTCGGCCCTGCGGTTCTGCTGAGTTTATATTGGCGTAACATGACTGCCGCGGGCGCGCTGACGGGCGTACTGGTGGGTGGTCTAACGGTGATTGTCTGGTCGCGTCTCGAGGGCGGACTGTATGATCTGTATGCCTTATTGCCAGGCTTTGTGTTTGCGTTAGTCGCGATTGTAGTCGTCAGCCGGGTAAGTCGCAAAGGTCGCGACCCGCGCGTGCTGGCGGAGTTCGATAAGATGCGCAGTCAGCGCTAAATATGGCCATCACTGGGTTGGTTTTCTGCCACTTTACATATGCTGCATAACTTCAATACCCAATAGGTCAAGGCCGCGTGCCAGAGTTTTGGCACTTAAAGCGCTCAGTTGCAAGCGGCTCGAGCGGTCGACTGGATCGACATCAGCTTTTAAAATCGGGCAGCTCTCATAGAATGACATGTATGCGCTGGCGAGTTCATAGAGATAGCTGCAGAGTACGTGCGGATAGCACTCGACTGCCACTTGATCGAGAATTTCCTCAAACTGTAACAGCTTCAGGGCTAATTTCTTTTCCTCTGGCTTAGCAATTATCACTGCGGCGTAGTGTGTTTCGAAATCGACATTGGCGCGTCGGAAAATACTGCAAATGCGCGTGTAAGCGTATTGTAAATAGGGCGCGGTATTGCCCTCGAACGATAGCATCGCCTCCCAATCAAAAATGTAATCGGTGGTGCGAGTTTTGCTTAGATCGGCATATTTGACTGCGCCAATACCAACTTTGCGGGCCACATCGATTATTTCATCGTCGTTGAGGTCGGGGTTTTTTTCGCGGATTAGCTGCGCCGCCCGCTCCTCGGCCTCATCGATTAAATCGGCCAGTTTCACGGTTCCACCGGCGCGGGTTTTAAATGGTTTGCCATCACTGCCCATCATGGTCCCAAATGCGTGGTGTTCGAGACTGACCTCGCTGGTCACCAGTCCGGCCTTGCGTCCGGCACTAAATACCTGCTTCATGTGGAGTGCCTGCCGAGCATCGATAAAATACAGAATGCGATCGGCTTCGAGGGTTTTTGCGCGGTATTCTAGCGCTGCTAAATCGGTTGTAGCGTAGAGGAAACCGTTATCCGATTTGCGCACAATCATGACCGATGGGTGGCCTTTCTTATCCGCTAGGTCACCAAGAAAAATCACCTTGGCACCCTGATCATCGACAGCCAATCCTTGCTCGATTAGTTTTTTGACAATAGGTTCTAATTGGCTGTTATAGGCACTTTCTGGTTGCACATGTTCGGCGGTTAAGCCGACATTGATGCGTTGATAGATGTCTAGATTATGCGCTACCGAGGTATCGATGAATTGCTTCCACAGCGCAAGACAATGCTCATCGCCAGACTGTAGTCTAACCACATAGGCGCGGGCGCGATCTGCAAAATCAGAGTCCTCATCAAAATGTCGTTTTGCCTGTTGATAGAATTTCTCGAGATCATTGAGTGCCAGGTCGCCGCGTTTTTCAGTGCCGAGGTGGCGTTCTAATTCTGCGATGAGCATGCCAAATTGGGTACCCCAATCGCCCATATGGTTTTGTCGAATAACATGGTCGCCGCGGTTTTCGAGTACCCGCGCTATACAATCGCCAATAATAGTAGAACGCAGGTGCCCGACATGCATTTGTTTAGCTAAATTAGGACTCGAGTAGTCGATGACAACCCGACTAGACGGGCGTTCAACAGACTCTGTACTGGCGTCATACTGGAGTTGCTCGGCAATAAATGTGGCACTTAGATGGAGATTAATAAATCCGGGGCCCGCGATTTCAACGCGCTCGGCAATCCCGTTTAAATCTAGGTTATCGACAATCTGTTGCGCCAGTGCGCGCGGGTTTTTGGCCATACGTTTGGCCGCGGCCATAGCACCATTCGCTTGGTAGTCACCAAATTGCGCACGCGCACTTAGTGTCAAGACAGGCTGGCAATCGGCGGGGATGCCGGCAGCGAGCATAGCGTTCGACAGACGCTGGTTTAATAGATTCTTGATGGGCATGGCAAGCTCGGTTATCGGCGGAAGTGCGGATTGTAGTTTTACCCATGGCGAAAGCAAAGACAAAACTGTAATGCTTAATTTATGACGGTTGGTTCGCGACCCACATCAAGTGGCATGGAGTTGGCAGGTTTGCTATCCTCTACACGCTAAATTAGGTCAATTGGCGTTTGTTGAGCGTCTATTAAATGCTCCATAAGTCCATGTGAGGGTGTCGATGCAAACAACATTAATTGATCAGGGACTCGATCTGATGCTGTTTGGCATGGGAACGGTGTTCAGTTTTTTGTTTTTGTTGGTGATGGCCACTAAGGCAATGTCGGCGTTGGTCAATCGTTGGTTGCCGGATGCCTTAGTATCTGATGATAGCGTTGAATCAAAGGCATTGCTTACCGGTTCAGCGGTCGATCCAAGGGTCGCCAAAGTCATCCAAGCTGCCATTGATCGCCACCGCAAGAGTGTTTAGTAGCGTGCATATTGGAGTGGCTGCAGCTGACGTGTTATCGCTGTATTTATCTATTGAGTAACGTTTTAGGAAGTGTCTATGTCTGACTATACGCCGGTTGCGAAGTCCTCAC
>JAPKCN010000252.1 GCA_028822945.1 Porticoccaceae bacterium
GCCTATTAGCGACCCAGGTCAAACCGACCCGCTTGCACAATTGCGCGACATTCACCTACCGGCACCTATTGATTCTTGGCCACCCGCGATAGGCTGGTGGATCCTGGGCGCATTAGCACTAATCGGTATGTTCTACGGTATGTATTTTATTTATCGAATTTGGCAAAAAAATGCTTACAGGCGCGAAGCGTTGGTTAAACTTGAACACATCAAAAGCCAGTTCAGCGACGATAAAACCGGCTACCTGAACGAATGTAATCAGTTACTCAAACGCGTTGCATTAACGCACTATGCACGAAGCGAAGTCGCCCATTTAACGGGTGAGCGTTGGGTTTCGTTTTTAGACACGGCAGCGGATACTAAAGAGTTCAGCATGGGTGAAGGGCAAGCGCTCATTCATGGACAATATACCAACAACGTCCACTACGATATTGACGCACTGCATGAAATTTCAAAGTATTGGATTGCAAAACACCGCACGGTGAATACGCTCAGCGTGGGGGATGCAGTATGATCGAAATCCTCTGGCCCTGGGCATTTTCAGTACTGCCTCTACCACTGCTGATGTATATTCTGCTGCCGCGTTTCGAACAACGTGACACCGCACTGTATGTACCGTTCTACCGCTCCGCCACATCCTTTGACGCACAACAGCTGGCAACAGCCCGGCGTAATTTATGGCAGCGATTTTTACTCATTTTATGCTGGCTCGCGCTCGTCGTTGCCGCTGCTCAACCACAATTTATTGGCGATCCTGTTGAACTACCGACAACCGGTCGGGATCTGATGTTGGCGGTCGACATATCTGGATCGATGGGTACGGAGGACATGGTTTTGAATGGCCAAAAAACAACGCGCCTTGAAGTTGTCAAAGATGTGATTGGCGACTTTGTGGAGCGCCGCGAAGGCGACAGACTCGGTCTCATTCTGTTTGGCAGTCTGGCGTACCTACAAACACCCCTGACCTTCGACAGAAATACCGTACGTACATTGCTACTGGAAACACCGCTGGGCGTAGCCGGCGGTAAAACAGCCATTGGCGACGCTATTGGTTTAGCCGTTAAACGCCTGCACGACCGTCCAGCGGATAGCCGAATACTGATACTACTCACGGATGGACAGAATAATGCTGGCGAAGTAACGCCCATAAAGGCCGCACAGATTGCCGCACAGGAAGGTGTCAAAATCTATACGATTGGTTTTGGCGCAGACGAGCTTACCGTGCCAGGACTATTATTTAATCGCACCATAAACCCCTCCTCCGAACTCGACTCAAAGACTCTGACAGAAATAGCAGAAACAACCGGCGGGATTTATCAACGGGCGAGAGACAGTCGCGAGCTCGTCCAAATTTATGAACAGCTCGATCGGCTCGAGCCAATTGAACAAGATGTTGAGGTCTATCGTCCTGTAAAAAGTCTCTACTTTTGGCCGCTAGGGCTGGCATTGATTTGCAGCTTTCTGATCGCGTTGTTACATCCTCAGACACGAATCTGGGTGGCGCAGCAGCTCGCTTCAAAACCACGTCCGAACGCGGAGCTTGACTCATGACGTTAGAAGCGGCGCAGGACTTAATCTCACATTTACATTTTTTACGCCCATTTTGGTTCTTTGGCTTATTGCCAGCATTAATGCTGGCTCTGATATTTAGACTACGACAAGGCAAAGACTCGGCCTGGGAGCGCTCAATCGACCCGCGTCTGCTGCCTCACCTTATTGAAAGCCAACTCGCTAAACCTGGAAGAAATCCAATTTATCTCATCGCGATCGGTTGGTTATTAGCGATCATTGCACTGGCCGGGCCCGTCTGGGAGAAAACCTCTCAACCGGTGCATGAGCGCGAAGATGCGTTGATCATTTTATTCGACTTAAGCCGGTCTATGTACGCGACGGACATAAAGCCTGACAGATTGACAGCGGCGCGGAGAAAATTATTAGACCTGCTCAAACTCAGAAATGAAGGTGTAACGGGCTTAGTGGTCTACTCGGGCGATGCACACTTAGTCTCGCCACTTACCGATGACGCAAACACGATTGCAGAAATGATTCCCGCCGTCGCACCCGAATTCATGCCTGCACCGGGAAGCCAACTTGCGCCCGCGTTGAATCTGGCTCATTCATTGTTTAAAGACGCTGGCGTCAGCAGTGGACGCATCGTCATTGTGACAGATGAAATACGTGACATCGCAGAGTCTCAGAATATTGCTCGACAGCATCGCTACGCCTTCCCAATTTCTGTATTGGGCGTCGGAACGGCCGAAGGCGCACCAATCCCTGGAACAAAACTGACAAGGGATGGCGGCTACCTCAAAGATGCGACAGGCACAATTATCGTGCCTGGCGTAGATTTTGACGCATTAACAGATTTTGCCAATCTTGCGGGCGGCAGATTTGCACGAATGCGCTTAATCGACACGGATCTTGATTATCTGCTCGCCGAAGCACCCCTTTTAGACCAACAGCAATTCCGAGAAATGGAGCGGGATTTTGATATCTGGTTGGAAAAAGGACCTTGGCTTCTGTTGCT
>JAPKCN010000253.1 GCA_028822945.1 Porticoccaceae bacterium
AGGGAGGCCGTACCGTGGGCGCTGGCGTGGTCGCGAAAATTATTGAGTAGTCAGCAACGTTAGCACGACGATCCGAGATTTCTTAGGGGTTCTCGGATTTTGTGTCGGTAGGCTAAAACGGACCAACGAATGTTTAGGCCAGTAGTTCAATTGGTAGAGCATCGGTCTCCAAAACCGACTGTTGGGGGTTCGAGTCCCTCCTGGCCTGCCACTTAAAATTGCAGAGAGTTCTAAGTACATGAGCGCAGTAGTTGAAGACAAGCAGTTTCGTTTCGATTGGGTAAAGTGGTCGATGGTGTTGTTATTGGCTGCCGCCGCCATATACGGCAATTGGTATTACACGGCTGAATCAGCATTGTATCGTGTTGTTGCCTTGCTAGTAGCATTGGCGATATGCGGTTTTATTGCCGCCCAAACTGAAAAGGGCGCCGCGACCGTTGATCTCGCAATAGGGGCTAGAACCGAATGGCGTAAAATAGTCTGGCCGACCGTTGAGGAGCGCAATCAAACGACCTTAATTGTGGTTGCGGTAATAATGTTGATGGCTTTGATTCTTTGGGGTATCGATTCCCTATTGAGTTGGATCGCCTCACTGATAATGGGTTAGGGGAACTGCATGTCGATGCGTTGGTATGTGGTACATGCCTATTCAGGGTACGAGAAAAAAGTGGCGCTGGCGCTACAGGACCGTTTGGAGATGCATGGCCTTCAGGATCGCTTTGGCGAAATCTTGGTGCCTACGGAAGAAGTTGTCGAGATGCGCGACGGGCAGAAGCGCACGAGTGAACGGATGTTTTTCCCCGGCTATGTTTTGGTGCAAATGGATCTTGACGACGATACGTGGCACTTGGTAAAAGAAACACCGCGAGTGATGGGCTTTATTGGTGGCAAAGCTGACAAGCCAGCGCCAATCAGCGACAAGGAAGCTGATTTAATTTTGCAGCGTATGCAAGACTCTGAGGAGGCCCCCAGACCAAAGACGATGTTTGAGCCAGGAGAGACTGTGCGGGTTTGCGATGGCCCATTTAATGACTTTAATGGCGTAGTCGAAGAAGTCAATTATGCTAAGAGTAAATTGCGGGTAGCAGTTTCGATTTTTGGTCGTTCAACACCGGTCGAGCTGGACTTTGTTCAAGTGGAGAAAGCCTAAGGAAAGTTGCAAATTTCATAGTATGTTGGTGCATCAGCATTGGGCAGATGCGTCGGGGAGCCGGAGATCGAGGGCGCAAGCCGTTCTTGGGAGGCGATAATACCCAATAGTGGAGAGAGAAAATGGCAAAAAAAGTACAGGCCTACATCAAGTTGCAAGTGCCTGCCGGACAGGCTAACCCGAGCCCCCCAGTGGGTCCTGCTCTGGGTCAGCATGGTGTCAATATAATGGAATTTTGCAAGGGCTTTAATGCCCAAACGCAAAATGTTGACGCTGGGGCCCCGGTGCCTGTAGTTATCACAGTATATTCTGACCGCAGTTTTACCTTTGAAATGAAAACTCCGCCAGCCTCGTTTTTGCTGAAGAAAGCGGCTGGTATCAAGAGTGGAAGTGGCGAGCCGAATAGTAAGAAGGTCGGCAGCGTGACACGTGCACAGATCGAAGAAATTGTTAATATTAAAACGCCGGATTTAACCGCGGCGGACATGGAAGCGGCAGTGCGTACGATTGCAGGATCTGCGCGCTCCATGGGACTAGAAACGGAGGGCGTGTAAAATGGCCAAACTAACCAAACGCCGCCGCGCGATAAACGAAAAGATAGAAGCCGGTAAGATATATGCTGTCGAGGAAGCCATAGGTCTGCTCAAAGAGCTATCGACGCTTAAATTTATTGAGACGGTCGACGTCGCGATTAATTTGGGCATCGACCCTCGCAAATCGGATCAGGTCGTGCGCGGCGCGACAACGCTGCCAAACGGTACTGGTAAGCACGTTAGGGTCTGCGTTTTCGCGCAAGGAGAAGCTGCCGATGCAGCTACTGCAGCGGGAGCCGAGCTGGTTGGCATGGACGAACTTGCAGCCGAAATTAAGGGAGGTAATCTCAACTTTGATGTCGTTATTGCGGCGCCGGATGCCATGCGCGTTGTCGGTATGCTTGGCAAAGTGCTGGGGCCTAGGGGCTTGATGCCTAACCCTAAGTCGGGAACTGTGACTCCTGACGTCGCAACTGCGGTCAAAAATGCCAAGTCTGGACAGGTGCGTTTTAGGGCTGACAAAAACGGCATCGTTCATGGTGGCATCGGTATATTGTCATTCGATGTGGCGGCGCTAAAGGGCAACCTCGAGGCTCTGATGACCGACTTGAGTAAGGCTAAGCCAGCCTCTGCAAAAGGTATATATCTGCAAAAAGTTACTCTGTCTTCGACGATGGGCCCAGGGTTGTTAATCGATAAGGCGTCGTTGGAAATTTAATAGTATTCTCAGTTTTGGCTGAGTAAAAAACTTTGGGGTCGCGCGTGCTCAACGGAGTGCGTCGACTGTCAAAGACCGCAGGTGTCCGAGAGGGCTTAATGAACTTTTGGCAACAGCTATCGC
>JAPKCN010000063.1 GCA_028822945.1 Porticoccaceae bacterium
TTTAAAGATGCTATTACTATCGTCGAAGCACGTGGCAAACTGATGCAGAGTGCTGTGCCCGCCGGCGAAGGTGCCATGGCGGCGATTTTAGGTCTCGCAGACGATCAGATTATCAATTTGTGTGCACAGGCTCAAAAAGGCGATGAGGTGGCTGCCGTAAATTTTAATGCGCCAGGGCAGGTCGTTATCGCTGGAAGCCTCGCCGGGGTAGCGCGAGCGATAGAACTCTGCAAGGCAGCGGGCGCCAAACGAGTATTGCCAGTGCCAGTGAGTGCGCCTTTTCACACCACAATGATGTATCCGGCAGCGCAGGGGTTGACGGCACATTTAGAGCAGACGATATTCTCTGCACCGACGATTCCTATTGTTCACAATGTGCATGCGCAAGTAGAGTCAGATCCGGTAAACATTCGGCAATTGATGTTAGAGCAAATCTATAAACCGGTGCGCTGGGTAGATTGTATTGAACGACTCAGACTTCTTGGGGTCCATAGTCTAGTGGAATGCGGACCAGGGCGAGTACTCAACGGTTTAGCCAAACGCATTGACCAAAGTTTTAGTTTGTTTGCCAGCGACGAGCGCAGTCGCTTTGAGACTGCCTTGACAGAGCTAACATGAAAAGGAAAACTTTATGAGCCAAAAATATAGACTTGCTTTAGTCACCGGGGCAAGTCGCGGGATTGGTGCCGCAATTGCTCATAATTTGGGCCTTTCTGGCTATCAAGTGATAGGAACTGCGACAACTGAAAATGGTGCCGCAACGATCACGGCGAGTTTTCAAAAGCAATCCATCGACGGCTTTGGCCTGTGTTTGGACGTGACTAAGCCAGATTCAATTTCCAAGCTGATCGAGACTATCACAGCAGATTATGGGGCTGTTAATATTCTGGTTAATAATGCTGGCATAACGCGCGATAACATTATCATGCGCATGAAAGAAGAGGACTGGATGGCTGTCATTGACACTAACTTGAACGCGGTCTTTAGGCTTACTAAAGCCTGCGTCCGCCCGATGATAAAACAACGCTGGGGTCGCGTGGTTAATATTAGTTCGGTGGTTGGATCGAGGGGTAATGGCGGGCAATGTAACTATGCGGCAGCCAAGGCTGGCATCGCCGGTTTTTCGCGTTCACTCGCCAAAGAACTGGGGTCGCGCAATATCACTGTGAATACAGTAGCGCCTGGATTTATCGATACCGATATGACTAAAGATCTACCTTTAGATAGTCGCGAAGCCATGCTTGCGCAGATTCCGTTGGCACGTCTCGGCTCTGCGAATGAGATCGCACAAGTAGTAGAGTTTCTGGTAAGTGATGCCGCTGCCTACATAACCGGCGAGACATTGCACGTAAATGGTGGTATGTATATGGCGTAAGCTCATGGTTTAGTTGGTTTTAATCTGATTGTTAAATGGTGTTTAGCTTTTTTGTAATTGTAGGGTAAAATGCGCGGCCCAGCGTGGCTGTTTTGTACGCAGCGCGGTAAGTAGCAAGCGATGGAATAGTAAGAGTCCCTTATAGGAGTGGTAGAGATATGAGTAGCATTGAAGAACGTGTTATCAAGATGGTGGCAGAGCAACTCGGTGTCAAACAAGAGGATGTGCAGACAAGCTCCTCATTTGTTGAAGATCTCGGTGCAGATTCGTTGGATACAGTCGAGCTAATTATGGCCTTGGAAGAGGAGTTTGATGCTGAGATTCCCGATGAAGATGCAGAGAAAATCGCCACTGTAGAGGATGCAATTAGCTACATCACAGCAAACGGGTAAGCGAATTAGTGACTAGAAACCGCTCCAAGAGGGCGGTTTTTTTATGGGTTGCATTTTGACAGACGACAACATAAATCAGTGCCTTGTTCTCTCGTCCGTCGACGGAGACTTGTCGACAACTGTAGTGCTTGATGACAGGGGTTTAGCCTACGGGCATGGTCTATTCGAGAGCATGCGCCTGTGGTCGGGAAAAATTCCACTACAAACTGAGCATCTAGCGCGCATTTACCGAGATGCTAGGCGCTTAAATATATCTGTGGAGGCGAGTACAGTAGCCCGTTATTTAGAGAGATTTATCGCTCACCTAAATTGCCTCGGTATTACGGCCGGGGTTATCAAACTGATGATAACCGCGGGCTCAGGCGCGCGAGGTTATCGAATACCAGAGGCAATGGCGCCCCGCTATATTTTGCGTTTTAGCGAGCTTCCCACAGATCTTTTCCGCTCAGGAGAGGGTGGTGTTGGACTCTACCAGTGTGATTATCGGTTACCGCAAAATACTGCGTTAGCTGGGGTAAAACATCTCAATCGACTCGACCAAATCCTGGCGAGAAGCGAGTGGCATGACGAATATCAAGACGGGTTGATGCTCGACCAAAAAAATTACGTTATCGAAACAACTAGCGCCAATATATTTATTAGACACGCCAACGAGTGGTTGACGCCGCGCCTTACTGGAGCCGGTATCGATGGCATTTTGCGCTCGCTCATAATCAATCAGTTGGCACCGGCAAAAGGCCTGAATGTGCGAGAAGGTGCTCTTACCATGGCTGACATCAGTGCGTGTTCAGAGTGGTTTCTATGTAATTCTGTGCGTGGTATCGTCCCCATTGTCAACCTTATGGGTCGTCAGCAATGGTCGATCGGGGATAACACCCAAAAATTATGTCAAGCCCTCACTGAAAGGTATTTATGTTACGCATAGGCAGCACAGTTGTTCGTATTGTATTGGTGACCGCTGTATTTGCCGGCATCGTGCTTGCCATATTTATTGGAGAAACGCATCGTCGACTGACGTTACCCATCGCAGTATCTGGATTGGATAAAATAGTTAAAAGCACGGATGGTAGTCAATTATCGATTGGTCATGCATGGCATATCGGCAGGGGCAGTTCGCTAAATAAGGTTGTTCGAACGCTCAGTGCCGCCGGTGTAATCGAGTCGCCATGGGCACTTAAAATTTATGCCAAACTAAACGTTAAAACAGGCATTCAAGCGGGGAGCTACTGGCTCGAGCCAACAGATACGGCTCTCACACTTTTGGATAAGTTTAACCGCGGTGAGGTAATAGTCAATCGTTTGACTTTTCCTGAGGGTTGGGACTTTGCCCAGTGGCGGCGGCACCTCGAGGCTGTACCGCAGTTTGCCGCCAGTCGAATTCTGTCCGATGTTGAATTGCTGCGCAGTGCCGGGCTCGCCATCAAACATCCAGAGGGCTGGTTTTTTCCTGATACTTATAGGTATATCGGCAACGATAGCATTGAAGACCTGTTGACTCGGGCGCACGCAAAGATGCTCAGTACTTTAGAGGAAGCGTGGGCGCAGAGAAGCCCTGATCTGCCGTATACCTCATCTTATGAAGCCTTAATTATGGCTTCAATTGTAGAAAAAGAAACCGGGCTAGCGCAGGAGCGCGCAGCTATTGCTGGAGTGTTTGTTCGGCGCTTGCGTCTGGGCATGCGCCTACAAACAGACCCAACTGTTATCTATGGCATGGGCGCCCAATACAGAGGTAATTTACGTCGTTCAGACCTTAAGAGAGCGACGGATTACAACACGTATGTGATCCGTGGGTTGCCACCTACGCCTATAGCGATGCCGAGCGCGGCGGCTATCTATGCTGCGCTTCACCCCGCTCCAGGTGAAAGTTTATATTTCGTCGCACGAGGGGATGGCGGACATTATTTTTCGTCGAGTTTAAAAGAACATACGCAAGCGGTACGCAAATACCAAATTTTTCGCCGCATTAAAGACTATACGTCGGCACCGCAGTAAATTGGGCGGATCGGTGCGCCAACTTATCATCATAGGAATGATATGAAAAAACATCAAAAGCGCGGCATGTTCATCACCATTGAAGGCACTGAGGGCGTTGGCAAAACGACTAATATCGAGTTTGTTAAAGGTTGGCTGGCATCCCGCAAAATTGAGGTAACAACTACCCGCGAACCGGGCGGAACTCCTTTCTCGGAGCAGGTTAGAGAGCTTTTGTTGGCACCGCGCGAGGAGTTTGTTACGCCATTGACGGAGTTGCTTTTGATGTTTGCCAGTCGAGCGCAGCATTTACATCATTTGATCGAACCCGCACTCAAATCGGGTGGCTGGGTTATCTGCGATCGCTTTACTGATGCTAGCTTTGCCTATCAGGGTGCCGGGCGAGGTGTCTCAAGTAAACTGATCGGAGAGTTAGAGTTTATTGTACAGCAAGATTTGCGGCCGGATTTAACCCTAATCCTCGATATCCCTGTTGCCGAAGGCTTAAAGCGCGCAAGTAAACGTAGCGCTCCAGATAGATTTGAGCGCGAGCAAGTAGCCTTTTTTGAACGCGTTCGAAGTTGCTACCTTGACCGCGCCGCAAAAGAACCTTTGCGCTGCGCTATAATAGATGCAGCCCAGTCGATCACATCAGTGCAATCGCAGCTGGATCGAGCCCTCAACATATTTTTTCAGAGACGCAGCTAATGAGCGGGTTGGTTCAACCACTGGATTGGCATGCTGCAGATTGGCAGCGAATGATGTCTGCGCACCGCCATAATCGACTGCCACATGCCATATTACTGAGTGGCCCTAAATATATTGGGAAACAACAATTTTCGCGCGCCTTGGCGCAACACCTGCTGTGTATCACCGAGGATTACAGCGGAAACTGCGGTCATTGCAAAGGGTGCCAACTCAATGCAGCTGGCACCCACCCAGACCTAACTGTGTTGGCACCTGAGGAAGCCGGTAAAGCGATTGGGATCAGTGATATTCGAATGCTATCGATGAATGTCTCGAAAACAGGTCAGCAGGGCGGCTGGAAAATTATTATCATTACCCCTGCTGAGGCCATGACAGCAAGCGCCGCAAATGCGCTACTGAAGACACTCGAAGAGCCCCAGGGACAGACTTTGATTATGCTTGTGAGTCATGAGTTGGGCCGATTGCCCGCGACCATTCGAAGCCGCTGCCAAAGGCATGTCCTGCCGCTGCCATCTAACGCCGAGGCGCTAAGTTGGTTACAATCTTCCTCGACGGATCGCGAGACTTTGCAGTTGGCGCTGACCAAAGCTCAGGGTCGACCCCTGATGGCGCAACAGTACTTAACGGGTGGCTTACTCGATCGCCATCGACAATTTGACCTTTGGATCGACGATGTGGCAGCCGGGCGCTTACCGCCCCTCGAGGCCGCACTACATTGCCAAAAGCTCGATGCGGTAGTACTGATAGATTGGTTTTTGTTTTATCTACACCACCGCATATGTAGCGATATCGAGCGCCAATGTTATCCGCAGATATTTAGCTTTTACGATAAGCTAGGTAAAGCCCGAGGGTGGATTATGTCTGGCGCTAACCCAAACTCCCAGCTTATTTGGGAAGAGTTATTTTTCGATTGGTTGGCGTTATCAAAGGTGTAGCAAAATTTTTCTCCAACTTTAGCCGAGTTATAGCTACTCGGGGTATCAACCTAAATCCTAGCATGTGCGCAATCGATGTCCAGCGACACTGCGGGGTGCCTGCTATTGACGCGCTTGGAGCAAAGCTGTGTAGTGTATATCCGGTATATAGAACTGACTGTTTGTCGTGAAGTAGCCCGTTAGCTAATTTACCTATGGGGTAACTCCGCCATATTTTGGCTTACGTCTATCGACCGCAGCTGGCGCACGTATTAAACTAGGGGCTATTGAGTATCGTTTTTTACGTGTGACGAAGACGCCTTAAATTACTCGCCGCATCAAGGGAACATTCCGTTGACTCAGTCTGATTTAAAAGGAAAGTAGAATGCCTGTAACAGAGCCCCATGAGTCGCCATTTATAATAAAATCATTTCCAGTCGGACCACTCCAATGCAACTGCTCTATTGTTGGTGATCGGGTGACGGGGCGAGCTATGGTGGTTGATCCAGGTGGCAATGCCGAGCAAATACTGGCGCTACTCAAGGAGTTGGAACTCACCGTCGTGGCGATTATTCACACGCATGCCCACCTCGACCATATATTGGCCGCAGGAGAGATTAAAGAAGCAACCGGAGCCCCGATATACCTCCATCGCGATGATAAATTTTTATGGGATATGCTGGAACAGCAGTGCTCGATGGTTGGCGTACCTTATATACCTCTGCCGGAACCCGATCATTATCTGTCAGATGATCAAGACCTCGCGTGCTGCGGGGGTGTGGCTATCCACACCCCTGGCCATAGTCCGGGGTCGATGAGCTTTTGGTTTGAACAACACAGTACCCTGGTTGCCGGCGACACCTTGTTTCAGGGAAGCGTCGGACGCACAGATCTGTGGGGCGGCGATTTCGCAACAATTTCAAAATCGATTAAAGAGCGTCTTTACAGTCTCGATGAGGACGCGGTGGTAGTTACTGGCCACGGGCCCAACACCAGCATTGGCATCGAAAAGATAAACAACAACTTTGTTCGCGATTGAGGTTTTAAGATGCAACAACAATTGATGGTAATGTTAAAACTGCAGAACGATATGAACAGTAAAGTTCATCCGCAATGGCGCGAGCAAAATTTTGCTTGGTACAGAGCTATTTGGGTGGAGTGTGCCGAGTTGCTCGATCACTATGGGTGGAAGTGGTGGAAGCAGCAGCGTCCTGACAACGACCAAATAGCATTGGAATTGGTAGATATTTGGCATTTTGGGCTGAGTCTACTGTTACTCAAAGAGGACTCTGTCGAGCAGATTGCCAAAAATCTCGAAAAAGACTTGTTGCAGCCAACCGTCTGCGGGGATTTTAGTCTTGATTTAGAGGAGTTTACCCGATATACACTCGAAACCAAGAGTTTTGATACAGTGCGCTTTGCCCGATTGATGCAGGGCATCGAGATGAACTTTACACAGCTTTATGCGGGCTATGTGGGTAAGAACGTACTGAACTTTTTTCGCCAAGACCACGGCTACCAAGATGGCACCTACAACAAGCAGTGGGGCGGTAAAGAGGATAATGAGCACTTAGTCGAAATAGTCGCCGAGATGAATATTAGTGCAGATACCTTTAAGGATGACCTGTACCAACGCATGTTGGCGGTTTATAAACAGCTCTGCGACTGAAAGTGAGCCAATAAAGTCTGTTCGGTAGCGGCTATATTGCACGCAGGTAGTTGCGCAGACTAGGCGGTCGATTATTTACTCGGCGGCCAGTGGGCAAGCTGCGCATTCACGCTTATAATGCGTGTTCTTATTAATTGATGGAGATAGACAGTGCAACCACCTGTTCGCGTAACCGTAACTGGCGCCGCCGGCCAAATTAGTTATTCCCTGCTGTTTAGAATTGCCGCTGGCGAAATGTTGGGGCCTCACCAACCGATCATCCTGCAAATGCTGGAAATTACTCCAGCACTTGAAGCTTTGCGCGGCGTAGCCATGGAGCTAGACGACTGCGCGTTTCCACTATTGGCCGGTATGACCTGCACCGACAACGCCGATGAGGCCTTTGCAGACACTGACTACGCGTTGCTTGTTGGCGCTCGCCCCCGGGGGCCCGGTATGGAGCGCAAAGATCTTCTCGAGGCCAATGCGGCAATCTTTTCCGCGCAGGGCCAAGCGATCGACAAGGTTGCAGCCAAAGCCATTAAAGTATTGGTGGTAGGGAACCCGGCCAACACTAACGCGTTGATTGCACAACGCAATGCCCCGACCATTAACCCGCGGCAGTTCACTGCAATGACGCGACTCGATCACAACCGGTCGATGACGCAAATAGCGCAAAAAACTGGTAAGACAATCAACGACGTCAAGCAGATGACTATTTGGGGTAACCATTCGGCCACCCAGTATCCGGATCTGCACCACAGCCTAATAGACGGGGTGGCGGCAATGGATCTGATTGACCAAGCTTGGTATGAAAGCGACTTCATACCAGTTGTACAACAACGCGGTGCTGCGATCATCAAGGCGCGCGGTGCCTCCAGCGCGGCCTCTGCAGCAAATGCAGCGATAGCTCACATGCGTTCTTGGGCGCTCGGCTCAGAAGCCGGTGATTGGGTCAGTATGGGTGTCTATAGCGACGGCAGCTATGGGATTGCCGAGGGGCTTATTTATTCGTTCCCGTGCGTCTGTAAAGATGGAGGCTGGGAGATCGTGCAGGGCCTCGATGTGAACGCATTCTCGCGGTCTAAAATGACTGCTACAGAGACCGAGTTATCTGAGGAACGCGATGCGGTTGCGCATCTGTTACCCAGCTAAAAGTAACCCTTTCCGGTCGGCTCGGGGAAGGTTAATCCGCGATCCGATCGGAGCTTAAACCACGATTACATAACGAGGTCCCATTTTGCAATTACCTACGATAGGAACGTCAGCGCCAGCTTTTTCGCTGTTGAATCAAGCTGATGAAATGATCTCCCTAGAGGACTTCCGCGACCAAAAAAATGTCTTATTGTATTTTTATCCTAAGGCGATGACGCCTGGTTGTACCGTGCAGGCTTGCGGTATTCGCGACTCAAAAGAGGCATTTGCGGAACTCGATACGGTAGTTCTAGCCGTCAGCCCAGATGCGCCGGTAAGGCTAGGTAAATTTCAAGACAAAGAATCCTTAAACTTTACCCTTTTGTCCGATCAGGATCACACAGTCACTGAGAGCTATGGCGCTTGGGGATTGAAAAAATTTATGGGGCGCGAGTATATGGGCGTATTCCGCTACACCTTTGTGATCGACAAACGCGGTCATGTCGTTAAAATCATGGATAAGGTGAAAACTAAAACCCACCATGAGGATAGCTTGCAGTGGATTAAAGATCATCTCTGAGCCAACTACTAGCAACTTAAGTAGTCGGTCTATTCACCTAAAGGGGGCTCTCAGCTACCCACTTGAAAGGACAAATACATGTTATTTATAGAAAGTGCACAGGCCCAAGCTGCTGGTTCATCTGCAGAGCCGAATATGATGTTTCAACTGGTCCTTTTTGCCGGGTTATTTGTACTTATGTACGTGATGATTATTCGGCCACAGCGCAAGCGTCAAAAGGAGCATAGCGATCTAGTTACCGCCCTTACGAAGGGCGACGAGGTTCTACTCACCAGCGGTATGCTCGGTAAAGTGACCAAGCTGGATGACGATTATTTGGTCTTAGATGTTGCTAATAATCTGGAGTTAAAGTTCCAGAAATCGTCGGTTCACGCGATATTGCCAAAGGGCACCATTAAAGCGATTTGAGAGCATTAATACAACTCGTATGATCACGCCATCACACAGGCTTAATCTCGCGCAGTTAAATACGCCTCTACAACCGTTGGATCGATTGTCCCAGCTCTACAATGGCCCCAGGATCTGGATCAAGCGCGACGACATGACCGGTTGCGCTACATCTGGTAATAAGGTTCGTAAGCTGGAGTTTTTACTTGGCGATGCCATTCGCCAGGGCTGCGATAGTATAATCACCTGTGGCGGGATTCAGTCTAACCACTGTCGAGC
>JAPKCN010000254.1 GCA_028822945.1 Porticoccaceae bacterium
TTCGTTAGCCGCGGCGATAACTTCATCGTCGCGCATAGATCCCCCGGGCTGGATAATACAGCTAATTCCGGCGGCACCTGCGTTGTCGATACCATCGCGGAATGGGAAAAATGCATCGGAGGCCATCACTGCATCGACTACCTGTAATCCGGCGTGCTCGGCTTTGATACCAGCAATGCGCGCACTATTAATACGGCTCATCTGTCCAGCGCCAACACCGACTGTCTGATTATTTTTGGCGTAGATAATCGCGTTAGACTTGACCATCTTAGCGACTTTCCAAGCGAATAACATATCGCCCATTTCCAACTCAGTCGGCACACGCGCTGTAACAACCTTTAGATCTGATTGCGTGATCATGCCGTTGTCACGGTCCTGGATTAATAGACCGCCATTAACCCGTTTGTAGTCAAAGTCCTGTGGTCGTTCAGTGCCCCAGGTACCACATTGCAAAAGGCGAATATTCTTTTTGGCGGCAACCACGGCTATGGCATCGGCTGATACGGAGGGCGAAATAATGACTTCAACAAATTGCTTCTCACAAATCTTTGCTGCCGTAATAGCATCTAGCTCACGATTAAAGGCGATAATTCCACCGAAGGATGATTCAGGATCTGTGGCAAACGCTAGATCATAGGCTGTGTTAATGTCGACTGCTACAGCCACACCGCAGGGGTTAGCATGCTTAACAATTACGCAGGCAGGCTGATCAAACTGTTTGACACATTCGAGGGCGGCATCGGTATCGGCAATATTATTAAATGATAGCTCTTTACCCTGTAGCTGAACCGCGGTTGCAACACTGGCTTCGGCTGGACTGGCTTCAGTATAAAAGGCGGCTTTTTGATGGGGGTTCTCGCCGTAACGCATCTCCTGAGTTTTAAAGTACTGCACATTAAAGGTATCAGAAAAATTACCTTTTACATTTTCGATATTTCGCGCACCAAAGTGATTGGCGATCATGCCGTCATAACCTGCGGTATGCTCAAAAGCTTTAACCATTAGCTGGTAGCGAGTTTGATAATCGAGCTGTCCATCATTAGCCTGCATCTCGTCGACTACGGTTTGGTAGTCAATAGCGTTGACCACAATGGCGACATCTTTATGATTCTTAGCTGCTGAGCGAACCATGGTAGGACCGCCGATATCAATATTTTCAATCGCATTGGGCAGGCTACAGTTGGGATCGGCGACGGTGGCCGCAAAGGGGTAGAGGTTCACGACTACCATGTCAATTGGCTTGATGCCATGCTGTTCCATTACGCCATCATCTTGGCCGCGACGCCCTAAAATACCGCCATGAATTTTTGGGTGTAACGTCTTAACTCGTCCGTCCATCATCTCTGGAAATCCAGTGTAGTCGGCGACTTCAGTGACCGCGATATGGTTGTCGCTTAAAAGGCGGAAGGTGCCGCCGGTAGACAGTAATTCGACGCCCTGTGCTCGCAGGGCTTGGGCAAATTCAACAATGCCCGTTTTATCAGAAACGCTGATTAGGGCGCGTGAGACTTTTCGTAGGTCGCTCATGGATTCCTCAAAGTGAAACAGTAATTACAGAAGGTTGTATTGTTTTAATTTCTTGCGCAGGGTGCCGCGGTTGACGCCGAGAATTTCGGCGGTTCTAGTTTGGTTTTGGCGAGTGTAACGCATTGCAGCAGCGAGTAGCGGCGGCTCCACTTCATTCATGACTAACTCATAGAGGCCTGTGGTATTTTGGCCATCAAGGTCGTGGAAATACCGTTGCATGGCTTCGGCAACACTGTAGCGAAGCGACTGTTGGGACTGTATAATCTGGGGGTTATCTGAGTCAGGACTTGTGTCTGACATGTTTTCTAGCGTGTCACGGTCGGTATTTTCTTCTGATGTCATGCGGCCTGTTCCTGATATTGAGCACCTTCGAAAAATTGCTGCAGTGACGCCTGCTGTTCCATAGTGCTTTCTAGTTTATTAAATTGCTGGGTAAAATGCTTACCGCCGGGCATAGGATTTATGTACCAGCCAATATGTTTTCTTGAAATTAAGGTGCCACCCACTTCGCCATAGAAGTCATGCAGGGCTATCAGGTGCCGCATCATTATGGCACCTGCCTCTTCTAAGCTCGGCGGTGGCAACAATGTTCCGATCTCAAGGTAATGATTGATCTGCTTAAATACCCAAGGGTTACCCTGAGCCGCGCGGCCAATCATGACCGCTGCAGCGCCGGTATGTTCCAACACGAACTGGGCTTTTTCTGGGGTACTGATGTCGCCATTGGCTAGCACAGGAATTGATACTGCCTCAACCACCTGAGCAATGGTGTCGTACTCTACTTCGCCCACAAAGCGGCAGGCGCGGGTGCGTCCATGAACAGCTAGAGCGGCTATACCAGCCTCTTCGGCAATCTTAGCTATCGTCGCGGCATTGCGATTCTGACGATCCCAACCTGTGCGGATTTTTAAGGTCACAGGCACATCGACGGCCGCAACGACTGCATGCAAGATGTCGCTTACCAGCT
>JAPKCN010000255.1 GCA_028822945.1 Porticoccaceae bacterium
GTTCGGTGCCTTTGCCACGACATGTCAGTTGCGTTTCGTGGGCTGGAGGCGATACGCCTTCTCGGCGCTTTTGGGCCCGACTGGGCCAACCGAACGTCCTTGGGGCACTCGTCGGGATTTCGCTCGCCGCGATTGCTTTTAAACGGCCTATAAGAGGATCATAACCTCCTGCGGACGGGTACTATCGCTATGCGGGTAAGGAGGTTACACAGAGCTCGTCATCCTCAACTCCAACATGCACCTCGCCACCAGCTTTCGCTAACGCGCCAAAAAGTACTTCTTCTGCAAGAGGTTTCTTAATTCGCTCTTGAATCAAACGGTCCATAGGTCGCGCCCCCATTTTCGAATCATATCCATTTTTGGCTAGCCACAGCCGAGCGTCATCATCTACCTTAAGAAAGACCTTTTTATCGTCTAACTGAGATTGTAATTCAACCAAAAATTTATCTACAACCGTACTAATCACATCTAAAGACAACTCGGAAAACTGAACAATACTGTCTAATCTGTTGCGAAATTCTGGTGTAAACATTTTTTTAATTGCTTCCATACCGTCGGTGCGGTGGTCTTGGTCGGTAAAACCAATCGATGAGCGACTCATCAATTCAGCACCCGCATTGGTAGTCATAATCAAAATAACGTTACGAAAGTCTGCCTTGCGACCGTTATTGTCGGTGAGTGAACCGTGATCCATTACTTGCAGTAGGAGATTAAAGATATCAGGATGGGCTTTTTCAACCTCATCTAATAAAATCACTGAATGCGGCTGTTTGTTAACTGCCTCAGTTAACAGTCCACCTTGATCATAACCGACATAGCCAGGAGGCGCGCCAATCAGCCTGGACACAGTATGCCGTTCCATATATTCCGACATATCAAATCGTACTAACTCGACGCCAAGCACTTTGGCCAACTGCTTGCTGACCTCGGTTTTACCAACCCCAGTCGGGCCGGCAAACAAAAAACTACCAATCGGCTTAGTTCCGTCGCGAAGTCCCGCGCGCGCTAATTTAATCGCCGTAGACAATGCATCAATCGCCGTATCTTGCCCAAATACCAGCATTTTTAGTTTCTCGGCAAGATCACGCAATTGCTCTTTGTCCGAACTAGAGACACTCTTCGCAGGGATTCGCGCAATCTTCGAGATAACTAATTCAATATCACCGACGCCGACGGTTTTCTTGCGCTTACTAGCCACCTGTAGCCGCTGATATGCACCTGCCTCATCGATTACATCGATCGCTTTGTCGGGTAAAAACCGATCATTGATATGACGGCTAGATAACTCGGCAGCGGTTCTTAGTGCTGAATCAGTAAAGCGCAGGTCATGGTGCTCTTCGAACCGCGACTTCAATCCTTTTAAAATCCTGTAGGCCTCATCGATACTCGGTTCGGGCACATCTATTTTCTGAAAGCGACGCGCTAGAGCGTGATCTTTTTCAAACACCCCGCGGTATTCTTGATAAGTCGTCGATCCAATGCATCTTAGTTTGCCCGACGAAAGCAGCGGCTTAAGCAGATTCGAGGCATCCATAACACCGCCAGACGCGGCTCCGGCTCCTATGATCGTGTGTATCTCGTCAATAAACAAAATACATTTCTCACGCTTCATCAACTCGCCAATAATACCTTTAAGACGCTTCTCAAAATCACCTCGATATTTTGTCCCAGCGAGAAGCGAGCCCATATCTAACGAGTAAACCGTGCTTCCCAACATCGGTTCTGCAATTTTTTCATCGACAATTAATTGCGCTAGCCCCTCGGCTATTGCAGTCTTCCCTACGCCTGCCTCGCCCACTAATAATGGATTATTTTTGCGCCTGCGAATCAGGATTTGACTGACCCGCTCGACCTCCGCTTCACGACCTACCAGCGGATCAATTAAACCTTGAAGCGCCTGCTCATTAAGATTGGTCGCAAACTGCGTAAGTAAGCTCTGCTCCTCTGTATCAGTTGACTCTTTACCGTTTCCAGAATCGTCAACTGAGTGCTCTGGCTCTCCAGATTCATGCTGGTCCGCATACTTTGAGATACCATGGGAAATAAAGTTGACTACATCTATTCTCGCAACATTTTGCAGCCGCAAAAAATATACCGCCTGACTTTCCTGTTCACTAAAGATTGCCACCACTACATTGGCACCAACAACTTCGCTGTGATTAGCCGAATTCACTTGGAACACTGCTCTCTGCAATACCCGCTGAAAACCGTGCGTGGGCTTGGTCTCTTGCTCCTGCTCGCTCTCTGGTATTGTCGGTATAGTAGACTCTATGAACTCGACCAAATCCTGCCGTAACACTGCTAGATCAGCGCCACATGCTTTAAGTACCGCCGACGCCGACGCATCATCGAGCAGCGCCAGAAGGAGGTGCTCGACAGTCATGAACTCATGACGCTTGTCGCGGGCTGTTTTAAACGCTAGATTTAAGGTAACTTCAAGTTCTCTACTAAGCATGGTTATGAC
>JAPKCN010000064.1 GCA_028822945.1 Porticoccaceae bacterium
TCGCGCGCTTTATGTTGGGCCACGCGTCGCTGATGGACTGGGCACGGGTTATTTCAGCAATGCCAAAAGTACCTTTTATAAAGCAACTGCTGCATGTCTAGCTGGGACTATTGGGCGCTGGCGGCGGTGCTCTTGACTGGCATACCACATGGCGGCTTCGATGGCGCCATAGCGCGGCGCGCAGGGTGGTCCAATCATCCCCTTAGTTGGTTGATGTTTCATTCAGGTTATGTAATTTTGGCGGCACTGGTAACGGCGATCTGGTGGTATCAACCAGGACCGAGCCTGACGATATTTTTAGCTATTTCGGCAATTCATTTTGGCACTAGCGATATTCGCATGGTGACCCATCCATGGCGCTGGTCTTGCGCTATCCCGCTCGCAGCGCACTGCGGTCTGGTCAGCATTGGCATACCCGGATTGAATCCGCAGGAAGTCGAGCCATTATTCAGCATCTTGATCGGAATCGAACCTACACTGCTGTTACTGCAGGGCATTGCCATCCTTTTGCCAATATGGCTATTCGCAGTCGTCGCCTATATTGCACAAGCGACTCTCCAACCGCAGTGGCGTCGGAGTGCCGGATTATTACTAGCTCTGTTGTTTGCCACCTATTGGTTCGAGCCGCTGGTGTGTTTTTCTCTATACTTTTGTTTTGTTCACAGCCCAGTCCACAGCCTCAGAATTTGGCGTAGCCTACTCCCGCAAGATCGCCGACGCTGCGCTCTTGAAGCTGTTAGCTATACCCTAGCGGCATGGATCAGCGGGTTATTATTGATCCTATGGTATCGGCAAAACTACACCATCGACCTCGATTCAGCTCTGCTACAATTGACCTTCATTGGATTGGCCGCACTCACGGTACCGCATATGATTCTCGTCGACATACTCGATCACAAACATGACTGACATTCGCCAACGCAAACAGGATCACATTGATCTCGCTCTGCAGCCGGCACACCAAGGCCAGATCGACGGTCAGTTTGACGAACTGTGCTTTGAGCCGATTGCTGTGCCAGAACTGGATTATGCAGAAATCGATCTGAATACCAGCTTTCTCAGCTACCCGTGCAGTGCACCGATTATTATTGGTGCTATGACTGGCGGCTGTGAGAATGGCGAAACTATTAATCGCCATCTCGCTGAAGCAGCCGAGGAAAGTCGTATTCCCATGGCACTCGGCTCGCAACGCGCAGCTCTAGAGTTAGCCCTTTCACAACCCATTAGACAATGGGCACCTACGGCGACACTACTCGGTAATCTTGGCGCTACACAACTCGCTCAGGGCGGCGTCGACTTAGCGCAAGCGGCCGTCGAAAGTATCGCGGCCAATGCTTTAGTTATCCATCTCAATCCACTACAGGAACTGGCACAACCGAACGGCGATCGCGATTGGCGGGGGATATTGGCAGCTATCGAAGCCTGCTGTCTCCGACTGGACGTCCCGTTAATTGTCAAAGAGGTCGGCGCCGGCATTGGTCCAGCGACAGCACAACGCCTAACAAACGCCGGTGTGCAGTGGATCGAAGTAGCTGGTCGCGGCGGTACCAATTGGGCGAGTATTGAACTAGCGCGTAACCCCTCGGCGCGCGACGCCGAAATTATGCGACCGTTCATCAACTGGGGTATGCGTAGTATTGACCTGCTAACGCAATTGCATGCATTAGATACAAATATTAATTTAATTGGCTCGGGGGGGGTTCGCCACGGCTTGGATGTTGCCCGTTGTTTGCGCTTGGGCGCAAAAATGGTAGCTCTAGCGCAGCCTTTTTTACCCGCTGCAATGCAATCGACCGATGCCGTGATCGATAAAATCGATATCATTAAAGAACAGTTACAACGCACCATGTTGCTCACTGGCAGTATTAATTTACGCGCGCTCAGCAGTGCTGCAATTATCTCGACAGCGCGCTGACAGGATCTGAAAGATAGACAGCGCGTCGGAAAACTCGGCAAAATCACGTTTCAAACACACAACTGTGGGTTATTGAAGACCACTATCGAATCCACCAGGAGGATCTTTTGCAAGAAATTAACACTAGCGTAACGGCTAATCTGGGGAGCATTACACTCAATCGACCCAAGGCATTAAATGCGCTATCGCTGGAAATGATACAGACCCTTACCGAAGTATTAGAAAACTGGCGAGACGACCCAGAGGTGCAGGCGGTTACGATTAGAGGATCCGACAAAAGTGGCCCCTTTGGCGCCTTTTGCGCGGGCGGTGATATCCGTTTTTTCCATCGAGCCAGTTGCGCGGGAGATACCGCTCTAGACGATTTTTTTACCGCCGAGTATCGACTCAACTATCTGATTTACAGCTATCCCAAACCCTATATCGCCTTTATGGACGGGATTGTCATGGGCGGGGGAATGGGGCTATCCCAAGGTGCATCAATACGCATCGTTACCGAGCGCACCAAAATGGCTATGCCAGAAACTAATATCGGGCTATTCCCCGATGTCGGTGCTGGTTTTTTTCTCAGCCGCTGCCCCGGTTTTAGCGGCGAATATCTGGCTTTGACCGGACAATTACTCGTCGCTGGCGATGCATTGGCCGTCGGTTTGGCAGATTATTGCGCCCGCAGTGATGAACTGAACACCCACTGGCATTGCCTTAGTGACCCCTCACTGGGAAATATGCCCCAGCGCCTAGAGCATCTGAAAATGCGACTTGCAGAGACTGCTCCCGAAAGTTCAAAACCCGCCTGGCTACAACAGCCAGTCAATTCTATCTTTGCACTGGACACTGTCAGTGCGATTTTTGATCGCCTCCGCAATATAGGCTCAGACTGGGCAGCCGAAACATTAAACAACCTGCAAAAGCGCTCACCGCTGATGTTGCATGTCACATTGCAACAGATACGCCGTGGAAGAAAATTGACCTTGGAAGACGACCTGCGCATGGAACGAGACTTGGTGCAACACTGTTTTTATACCCGTCATCTGGCCCGTTCAGGGATCACAAGTGAAACGGTGGAGGGCATTCGCGCGCTGGCGATCGACAAGGATCACACCCCGATCTGGAATCCAAAGAACATCGCCGAGGTCAGCGATCAAATGGTCGCACCTTTTTTTGACAGCCCTTGGTCACCCACGGAACACCCGCTGGCAGACCTCGGGAAGTAACTGACTTTAACTACCAGAGATAGTTGAGCCGACAGAGTGGCAACGACGTAATGAAACAAATGTGGAAAGCGACTCTGCGGTTTACTGGACCGCAGCTCCTAATCCAAAAAATACCGGGGATATATACAACTCGGCGCAAAGTAAAATAAAAGGTCTGCCACATGTATTTAACTATGCGGGAAGAGCGCGTTACCTGTCCCCACTGCTGGGAATCGATCGATCTTCTCATAGACCCATCAGAATCCCAGACCTACACCGAGGACTGTTCGGTATGCTGTCGGCCGATTTTGATCTGTAGTGAGGTGGATGGAGAGCATTTACAGGTCTCTGTTGCCCAGGAAGATCTAGGTTTTTAAGCCCATCACTGTTACAAGTGCCTATTAACCCGCCGGCTATTGACTTCACCGATATGCATTCAGCACCAATAAATATTGTCTGGCTAAAGCGCGATTTGCGCACGCGCGATCACGCGGCACTGGCAGCCGCTGAAAATCGCCGCGTCCCCTACTTAATCGCTTATATAATAGAACCGGATTGGCTGCAACGAGACGATTTCTCAATACGCCACTTACAATTTGTTGGCGGTTCAATAGCCGATATGAACCAGTCTCTGCGACCATCGGGGCACAATGTTAAGATATTCTTTGGCGATGCCGTAGAAATCTTTACCTGGTTGTGCGCTAACTACTCAATTGACTCCGTGTACAGCTATCAAGAGTCCGGCGCACTGCAGACGTGGCGACGCGATAAAGACGTTGCCACCAAGCTAAGGCGCGCCGGTGCGCGCTGGCAGCAGTTTCAAACCGCCGGTGTAGTGCGCGGCATCAGCAATCGGCAGGGGTGGGATCGGCAGTGGTTCGCCAGCGTCGATACGCCGCCGATCGAGAACCACTATCGCCGCAGTCAAGCACCCAAAATTACACATAATTTTGCATTGCCAAAGAATCTATCCGAGGCTATGGGAAAATACCCAAAATATATGCAACCGCCAGGCGAAAGTAAGGCCTGGGCATACTTATCGTCCTTTGCCGAGGGTCGCGGCAGTACCTATGTGCAGAATATTTCTAAACCGGGGGCAAGCCGGACATCTGGCGGTCGTGTATCGCCCTATTTGGCATGGGGAAATTTATCGTCGCGGCAAGTGTACCGCTACATCTCGGCACACCCCAATTACCCCCAGCATAAAAGGAATTTCACAGCATTCACTACGCGACTAAAGTGGCGCTGTCATTTTATACAAAAATTCGAGGTCGAGTGCCGCTACGAAGACCAGTGTATTAATCGCGGTTATGAACTTCTCGAACGACCACCGAATAACGACTTTATAAAACGCTGGGAAAGCGGGACAACGGGCTATCCACTGGTAGATGCCTGCATGCGCTGTGTAGTTCATAGCGGCTGGTTAAATTTCCGCATGAGAGCCATGCTGGTATCATTTTTATGCCATCATCTAGATCAGGACTGGCGCGTTGGCGCGACTTTCTTAGCGCGGCAATTCCTCGATTACGAACCCGGCATCCACTACCCCCAAGTGCAAATGCAAGCCGGCACAACGGGCATCAATACAGTCCGCATCTACAATCCGGTAAAACAATCACAGGATCAAGATGCTGATGGGCAGTTTATAAAAAGATGGCTACCAGAACTTGCCAATGTTCCCTCGGCTTATCTTCACGAACCTTGGTTAATGCCACCGTTTGAGCAAATTTTTGTCAATTTTAAGCTCGGCATAGACTATCCCGAGCCGGTGGTTAACATCGCTGTCAGCGGCGCGAAAGCGCGCGACAAGATCTGGGCGCATCGCCGTCACCCTGCAGTACAAAGGGAGAAAACACGACTATTAAGAACCCACACTCGCAACGACTAGTGTTTGCTTGCTATAGTGACGGCCCTCAAATATTGGCAATTTAGGGCGTGAGCCGTCTGAATAGCCGTCATCCAATCGGTTTTTTTCGCTGTACAGGCACAAAAAAACCGCTTCAAAAGCGCAAAAGGACAGTGCATATGGCGATCAATTCTCGCGTTTGCAAGGCAGATCTAAATATCACCGATATGGATCGCGGCTACTACGTGCAACATCAGTTGACCGTCGCACAGCACCCCTCTGAAACCGATCAACGCCTGATGTTAAGGCTGCTGGCTTATGCACTGCATGCTAATGACACACTACAATTTGGTGGCGGTCTGAGCACCGACGACGAACCCGATCTATGGGAAAAAAACCTGCATGGTAATGTCGCACTGTGGATCGATCTTGGTACACCCAGTGAAAAGCGCATTCGTAAGGCCTGCTCACAATCTCAAGCGGTCAGCCTTTATGTCTATGGCGATAGCGCTGTGGATCAGTGGTGGCAGCAGATCCGCCGTCAGGTACAGCGCTTCGATCACCTCAGTATTTGGCAGGTGCCAGATTCGGCAAGTATCAGCATGGCCGACTCAGCAGCTCGTAGTATGGGCATTCAGGTAACTATTCAAGACGCCGAAATCAGTTGGTATAGCGAGCAGTCAAGTATCGACTTTTGTTGTCGGCGACTGTTGTAACTACCGACATTAACGCTGTCTCTCGGTAATCGGCAACAAGATTACCTTTTCGCCGTCGGCAGACTTGTTTAACGAGGACCGCGTTTGCACAACCGCGTCGCCAACTTGAAAGGCCAGTGCAAACACTCGCGATTGTTTAGCTACACCAGCGTTGATAACGGAGGCAAAAATATTTAGGTAATATTTACCTGTAACTTCAGCTACTAGGGCCAGCTCTATCTCGACCGAATTTGCCGCGGCCAAATCATAACTATATGTTCGCTCACCTGGAGATATCTGTAGGCCGTCTGTGGGTTGCAGTCGGATCTTAAGTTGGCCAAAAGTATAGCGCTCGACGAAAGAAAGTGTCACCAGCTCGGACTCACCAGGCTGCGCTCCACTCACATAATTATGTGAAAAACTGACCGCTGCGCCGGGCTTTGCATAGGGCAGTGACATAGGTTTTTCGCCAGTGGGGGCGTTACCGATAACCAAGCGCTCAGAAACCGACTCAGCGGTACGCCGATCGCGATCGTCGACAGATGCCAGCTGCTCGCCACAAGCCGTTGCCGAGAACGCGCAAAGCGCTGCTAAAATAAGCCTCGAGTGGCCTAACCTTGGTATCCAGTGCATAGCGTGCAGCTCCTTTTATCGGCTGATCTGCAAATCAAAACAAGTGTCCGACGTCAACGGATTGTCGTCGTCCTCGAAGGGGTAAACGACCATTACGTAGTTATCCGCGACCAGCATGTTGGTAGATTGTTCCAAGCCGGCGGCTGCACTTATCGAATGGACTTTGACCGCGCCCCGCTGGTAGATATAAAAGTCAATGTCGGCGCCTGGCACTGGCGCCGCGTCACCCTCGGTACCTGTTTGCGTGACAACAAAGGTATGCGCCCCGGCGTTGAGCACCTCAAAAGCAACAAATACATAATTGCCCAGTTTATTGTATGACCCAGCCTCGATCACAGCACACAGATCGGTCAACGCCGTCCCGTTCACGACTGCCTGACGATAGACCGGCAACACCGAGGAAATACCACCGCTATTAGTTTCACTAACGCCGTCTGCACCAAATCCGGTGATGTTCTGACCAGAAAGTAAGGCATCAACACCGGATGTCGACTGCTGATTTTTAAGCTCCGTAGAAAAGCTATAGATACTGGTAAACCAAGTCGAGTTTAGATAATTTTCCGATACCAATGTCCGATAAATGGGTCCCAAACCGAGGGCACTCTGATCGATGCCGTCACTCTGCGCATCGTAGAGGTCATAGAGGATCGACTGCACCGAACTCTCGCTGTACCATCCCGGGTTAGTGACCTGATTTTTCTCGATGTCGACAGCAAAACCCTGGCTTTGACCGCTGCCCGAGCTATCTCTATAGTAGCGGTCGTCAGTGATCATGGCCGACAGCGCATTGCCCCACCCCTCGCCAAAAGCAACCCGCAAATCGAGTCTGTCGCCGCCGCCGTGTTCGCCGCCTATTGAGTCGGAACGCGATAGTTTATCCTCAAAATAGTGCCCCCACTCGTGAATCACCACATGGCGGTCGTATTCGTCGCTATCGCTGTCCTCGGCACCGAGAATGTAAATAGCGTCCTGGCTGTAATAGGATGTGCCGATGTCGCCGTCGGCCAAATTGCCGCTGGCAGGGTTGTTATTTTCGCTCCAGTTTACCTCGAGTGGCGGAAAAACAATGTCGCCATCTACAGCATAAAATTTTTCTAAACTAGTATAAATAGCATCTAAGATCGCAAAGGGCGCAGCCGCTCTGGCTGCTGTATAGCCGCTGCCACCCCAACCGGAGTTAAAATGCAAATCACGTTGCACACTGCTGCTGCCGTTATTGAACAGTTCAGTCTGCCCCACATAGAGCGCACCGCCGCCGGTGTTATCGATGACTTTGACTTCCCAGTTAGGTACATTTTTGAGATGCGCAGCTGCGCGGACCCGGACAGTTTGAGTAAGACCAGTAAAAAATCCATAACGGCCCTGCGTATCGGTAATTGATGTCGCCAAAACTGTATTGGCGGCATCGCGCAATTCTACCACCACGCCGCGCACTGGAGATATCTGCGTATTGGCATAGTCCAAACCGCTGGTAACGGTGTTCAGAGGCACTAGATCAAAGGTCACAGTACCGCTAATCTGCCCGAGTGTGGCAATCGACACCGAGGCGGTTGTAGTTGCCCCCCGGTTATCAGTAACGGTCAAACTGAACGCAAGGGGCTCAGCGGCAAGTGGGGTAGGAGCCACAATGCTCATTTGGCGCTCAGTTGCAGCGACAATAGCGACGCTGACGCCGGCTGTTTGGCGCCACTGGTAACTGGCAATATCGCCGTCGCTATCACGCGCGGTGCCAGTTAATATCAGCGTTTGACCAACCTCGACCGACGCCGGACTGTCGATAGTCACCGTGGGTACCGCATTAATATGCGCGACCGTCAGGCTATCAGAACTTTGTCCGCCGTGGTTGTCGGTAGCCGTAAAACTAAATACAAAAGCCTCAACCTTGGGTTTTCTCGGCAGCGTCACACTCGCCTCTAACTGACCTGCCCCGCTGACAGCAAGCGTATCGCCAGCAGTTTGAGTCCAGCTGTAACTCGCGATCTCGCCATCGCTATCCTGCGCCGTCGCCACCAGTGCTACTAAAGTATTAGCGGCCGCACTCTGATCGTCGCCGACAGACACAACAGGTAACGCATTGTCATGCAGAATAGTTATCGAATCCGACGAACTCTCACCGCGATTGTCGGTCGCCGTCAAGACAAATTTAAAGCTCGAAGACTGCGGCTTATCCGGCAGCGTAACGGTTGCCGTTGCCTGATCGGGATCAGTAATAATCAGAGTATCACCGCTGTTCTGGCGCCAACTAAAACTGGTGATATCGCCGTCGACGTCATCGGCACTGCCTCCAAGAACCACCGTCGCCCCGGCAACGCGACTCTGGTCGGCACCTGCTGCGACAGTTGGCGCCGTGTTCTTGTGCATCACCGTCACTGAGTCCGAGACACTGGCGCTGCGGTTATCGTTGACGGTCAACATGAACTCAAATGACAAGGACTCTGGGGCACTCGGCAAGGTAAATCGCGCCTTAACTTGGTCGGCATCGGTAATCTCGACACTGTCGCCTGATGTTTGAGTCCAACTGTAGCTGGTAATGACACCGTCGCTATCGTCCGCACTACCGTTGAGGATTACAACGACACCGGCCAAGCGGTTTTGATCAAGTCCGGCATCCGCAGTTGGCAGCGTATTTTCGTGGTCCACGGTAGTCGAATCTGAGGCCGTCAAGCCCCCGTTATCTGTAACCGTTAGTTTGAACACAAAATTTTCTGATTGCGGCTTAGTTGGCATGGTAAAGGTCGCGGTAGCACTGTCGGCAGCATCTATGACAACCGTATCGCCAGACTCTTGTGTCCAGTCATACGCCGTCACACTGCCATCGCCGTCCGAGGCACTACCCGCAAGTTCAACCACCTGCGCTGCCGTCGCGCGTTGATCATCACCCGCGTTAACCTGTGGTGGTTGATTAGTGGGCACACCGCCACTCGCCGCGCCACCGCCACCGCCACCGCCACCGC
>JAPKCN010000256.1 GCA_028822945.1 Porticoccaceae bacterium
AATGTCGGTAAGGTTGAAACGACGGGTGCTGAGGTAGAGATGATGTGGTTACCTCCGGTTGACGGCCTGATGGTTGGTGTCAACGTGGGCTATCTAGATACCGAGATTAAATCTTATGAGAGCGGCGGAGAAAATATTGCTGATAAGACGGCGCTAGGTTTCTCGCCTGACTGGACCGCACAGGGTAGAATCAGTTACGAGTTTGATGTTGCCGATTGGGGTAGCTTGACCGCAGGTACTGACGTTTCTTATCGCGATGGTGCCTATACCAACTCACCGATCGATACGACCGACCCTCTGGGCGAGGCTCAGTATCAGGATTCCTATGTCATCTGGAATGCGATTCTCTCATTCCGTACTCCGGACGAGCGCTGGGATGTTTCGCTGGAAGGGAAAAACCTGGATGACAAACGTGTGCTGACGAATACCTACGTGGTTGGGCCGTTTGTCGGCGGTGCTTACAATATGCCGCGCACCTGGGCAGTTTCAGTAGCGTACAACTTTTTCTAGAGGCTTTTCGGGTCCTTACGGGGTCCTTTGCGCCGCGCCTTAACAGGGTGCGGTTTTTTTGTAGATTTACGAATAAAATTTCGTCTTTGTCTTTATGGCATAGTGTTTGTCGAGACGATTCCACCGCAGCCAGGAGCGAAGCGTGAGGAGGTCATCGATCGATTTTTCGACATGGTGTGCGCCGACGCATCGGGATAGGTTAATGAGCAGCATATTTATTGCGCTGAGGGCTGGAAACGCCAATCTGGGCTAATAGCTGTCCCTTCCTACCTTAAGTGCTAGAAAAGATCGGGCCTCAACATTGCGTCGTGGCCGCCGTCGACAAACAACATTGCACCGCAGATAAAACTAGCTTTTTCACTTAGCAGGAAGCTGGCGGCCTCCGCCATATCCTGTGGCATGCCAGGTCGCCCGATGGGTATTGAGTCAATATACTGCTTTATTGCTGTACTGTAGGTGCTATCGTTTTCAACCGCCGCACTTAGCGGTGTTTTGGTGTATCCCGGACCGATAGCGTTCATTCGAATACTTTGTGCCGCATAAGCCTGTGAATGGCTGCGCATCCAGCGAGTAAGGGCCTGTTTTGATCCGGAGTAGACCGGCTGTGAATCCATTGTTGCTGCTATCGCAACCGCGCGCGTTTCGTCGTTGGCCAATAGCGCTTCGACAAACTTCGGGTTGGTCGGTAGGGGAGCCGAATTGGAAGAAATTAGTAGAACAGAGGCGCTAAGATCTGCCAACAATGGCCTTAGACCCTCGATCAGTTGCACGCTCCCAAAATAATTGACTGCTGCGATTAACCCTTTATTTGGGATGTGGGCGCCAACGCCAGCGCAGGTCACCAACCCCGTTAATTCGTACTGGGTAGCTTCTTTGATAGCGGCAATCGAATCCCCGCGTCCCTCCACGGTCGACAAATCGGCAATGATGTCGGCGTTCTGGATGTCGACTACCAGTACCCTATGACCTTCGCCCTCGAGTTTTTCCCGGATGGAGGCACCGATGCCGCTGGCGCCTCCGGTAATTGCATATGTCCCCACGCATAGAATCCTATATTTGGTTTTAACTCAGTCAGTCAGGTTAGCGCTCTGTCATCATGTGCGACAGGGCGGTTCCACTCGAATATATAGACATTAAGTGTCGTCGGTCCGGAATTCGCCTTCGCATCATGAAGAGCAAACGACGAGGAATTGTGAAACGAGGTGGCGGATTGAAAGTATTTGTATACGAATACGGCACATTTGGTCGATTCGGTATTTGCGAATCTGCAGGTATAGTAGACGCAGTCCAGTTTCCAGAAAACCAAGGTCCGCAGGTCGCCGCGGTAAGTACTAGGGCGCCGAAAAATTGAAACGATTTTATCTATGTCGAATGCAACTCAGTCTGAGTCACAGCAGTTGGAGGGTCTCAAGGGACGACGTTTAGGCCCCTATTTGAGTCACAATCCTGTTAGCGCAACGCAAATCTGGCAGTGGTGCTTGGCAATGGGTGAAAAGAATCCCCATTACCGTCCGGGTAAAAACCAGATCGCACCACCAGCAATGATGCAGATGTGGACGATGCGTGATATCGATGATCGGTATGCATTCGGATCAACCGATGCTAAGCCCTATCGTGTCTTTGAAGACATGCGGGTATTGGGTTATCCCGCCAATGTAGCCGTCAGTTACAACATTAATTTTCACCGATATCTAAAAGTAGGCGAACGCGCAATGCACTTTAGTAGTGTGGTAGATATTAGTGAAAAGAAGTCAACTCGATTGGGTACGGGTTATTTTGTCAGTGAGCGGGTGGAGTATCTGACTGTGGATGAAATAATTTTTGCCGAGGCAGTAATAACCTATTTCCAGTACAAGCCAGCTGAAGCAAGGTCAGGTGGCGATGACAGAGTAGAAAGCTCTATTGCGGCTCGAGGGTCTTACGACGACGTTACGATGGAGAGTGAC
>JAPKCN010000065.1 GCA_028822945.1 Porticoccaceae bacterium
CTTTTAGTGCCGACGAACTCAGACAGATCAACGCCTTTTATGCCACCGATGTGGGCAAAAAGACTATCCAAAAAATGCCCCTACTGGTCAACCAGGCCGGACGTCTGGGCGCGTCGCGGATACAGAGTGCGATGCCAGAATTGCAGTCGATGATCAAGGCCGAGGCGCGCCGTTTAGGCAGTCCTAGCCGCTAACAGACAGCCAATAGCGGCGGCTGGCGCCACTTAAAAAATTTTACAAGCCTCTTAAAACTAGCAACAAGGACTAAAAAAAAACTTAACTCGTAATGAAAAAAATACTATTCTGTAAGGACGATCATCTCGATCAATAAAAAATAGAGCCAAGCTGTATTGGCCCCATAGCCGCTACCAAAAGCACCGGCAGAGGACACATGTTTACATCGAGCCTTAGAAACGCCGGCCGCCGTGCCGACAGCGCGAGACAGGGTGATCTTTTAACCTGCCGGCGTAGCTGTTTACGCGTCGCCGTAGTGTTCGCCAAATCGGCGTTTTACAGCATGCGAATGTACGCCAATCAGGTATTGAAAACTCAACTATATAAAACTGTGCGGATTACTGCCGCGTTGTTTACCATTTGGCTGCTTACCGCCCCGCTGCACGCTGCCCCCATTGCAGACGCCCCCGAGTCGGGCGAGGCACAGCCCAACGAGATAGCACTGAACAAGCATTGTCCGCCAAGTTTTGTCCTCGACGACGACAACCAGTGCGCGCTGCGCCATCGCTACCAGGCCTACGACTCACTGCAAAACAGCGGACTCGGTGGACTCAAAACTGCGCTGCCCGATCACCGCGACGGTTTTAGTCCGCAACAGATCGACCTCGGCCGATTACTATTTTTTGATCCGATTTTATCCGCCGATCAAAGTCTGTCGTGCGCCACCTGCCACAACCCAGCGCAGGGCTTTAGTGACGGCATGGCACGCGGCGTCGGCATCCGGGGTCAGCGGCAAAAGCGCTCGGCACCGACCCTTTGGAACAGCACATTTTTAAGCAGTTTTTACTGGGATGCGCGCGTCGCCAGTTACGAGCAGCAAGCCGTGGGGCCGCTGTTTAGCCCCAGCGAAATGGGTAATACGCCAGATGCCCTGCTGGCAGCCCTTCGAGGCGTACCGACCTACCAACGGCTGTTTAAGCAGGCCTTTAAAGACAGCGGTGCGCCGGTTAATGTCGAGCATGTGGTGTTGGCGCTGAGCGCCTTTCAAAGTACGCTAATCTCGTTAAATAGCCGCTACGACCAATATGCCCATGGCTTTCACCAGGCCCTCAACGAGCGCGAGATCGCCGGCCTCAACGTGTTTCGCTCATTTGTGGCACGCTGCACCCAATGCCATACGCCGCCGCTATTTACCAATCAACAGATCGCCGTGATCGGCACCCCGGAGCCAGCTGGCAGTGAGCGCGATGTCGGTGCTCAGGCGATCCATAAATCGGCGCTACTGCGCGGTGGCTTTAAAGTGCCAACCCTGCGCAATATCGCCGAAACAGCGCCCTACATGCACTCTGGCAGATTTACAACGCTGCGCAGTGCTACCGAATTTTACAACGGTGGTCGCGGCCACGCCGTACCCAGCGACGAAAAACTACTGCTCCACTGGCATATTTCGGAGCCGGATTTAAGCGCCACCGAACTCGATTTGCTGGTCGACTTTCTGCATACCCTCAGTGACGAAAGCCTGACCCCCATAAGCCCCAAACGACTACCCTCGGGCCTACCGATAAAACACATGGAGCAAGCCCATGAACCGATCTAGTCTATTTGCCCTCACAGTGGCCATCGTCGCCTTTGCCTGCGGCTGGTATGTTGGCGGCGACCATGCGGGCGCACCCGAGCGGGCAGGTATTCCGGTGGCAATTAGCTATAGCGGCGGCTTTGCCGCCGCCAGTTCAACTAATCGCTCAAGCGTTAGTAACGCCAAGAGCGCACCCATGGCTAACCGCGCCGCGCCGGCCACCGCTGTGCGCAGTGCCGTGGCCACGCGCTTGCAGGCCGGCAATACGCTGCGCGTCAACTCCGGCGACTCGATCCAAAGCGCAGTTATGCGCGCCCAACCGGGAGACACTATTCAGGTGATGCCCGGCAACTACTCGGAGACGGTGTATATCGACAAAGACGATATACATCTTATCGGCATTATTGTTGAAGGCCGCAGAGCGACCCTAGACGGCCTTGGCGAACTCAACGATGCGATTCTCTATTCTGGCAACAACATTGTTATCGAAAATTTCAAAATAATCGGCTACAAAGGCAATGGCATCATGAGTCAAGCCGGCAACAATTTTGAAATCCGCAACAACATCATTGTCGACACCGGCATCTATGGCATCTTCCCGCAACTCAGTAAAAACGGTTTGATCGAACATAATATTATCTCCGGCATCGCCGATGCTGCAATCTACGTTGGCATGAGCGACAATATTCATGTGGCTTACAACGAGGTGTTCGACAGTGTTGCCGGTATAGAAATCGAAAACAGTCGCTATGCGATCGTCGAGCACAACCATACTCATCACAACAGCGGCGGCATTCTGGCGTTTATCACTCCCGGGCTGCCGATCAAAGACGCCAGTGATATCATCATTCGAAATAATTTTATTCTCGACAACAACACCGCCAATTTTGCCGTGCCGGGCAGCACAGTGGCGGGTATCCCTGCAGGCACAGGCATCTTAATTATGGCCGCCGACGATGTGGTGGTCGAGGGCAACATTATTAGCAACAACAAAACCGCCGGTATTTTGATCACCGATCACGGCAATGCCGGTGGCCTGACGCTCGACCCACTGTCGGAACCACATGCCGACCGAGCCAAAATTCTCGATAATGTCATGCTCAACAACGGCTATGACACCATCGATGAAGTCAAAGCCTTTGCGCTGACCGAGTTGCACCTCGGCAATATTGATATATTTAGGATTGGCCCATCCGAGGGTAGTTGTATTCTCAATCGCCACCGCTACGCCACCGTGGGGGTTGGCGACTTTACCGACTGCGACTTTAACAACACAGATAACATCGCCACCTATCTGCTACCGATGGGTGCCAAGCCGCGGGTGATCGCCTCGAGTGAGCGCGGAGAGATCGCCTATCTCGGGATTTGCGCCGGTTGCCACAGCTATACAGGACGGTTGATTGGCCCTCCCGTGCCGGTTATTCAGGCGCTCTATCGAGACAATCCCGAGGCCTTGGCCGACTATATGCAAGCCCCGGTAAAGAAACGTTCAAACTTTCCAGAAATGCCGCCACAAAATTATCTCGACCGTGAAACCCAACTGGCAGTTGCCGAGTATATGCTTAGTATAGATGGTTAAAAGTTCTGTATATCCGAAGTGCCGACTCAACCGCCATACCAGATACCGACAGTTTAGCGCGCTAAACTAATCAGCACTGCCCTTAAAGAACGTTATCGGTCTATAATCACTGAGCTTTAATCGGTACATACACCATAAGTAAAAAAGGATTGGCATGAAGCGATGGCGAGGTTGGGGTTTGGATAATAGTGCAGAACCGGTAGCAGTTAAATCGGATTTGCGCAGCTTGCTAGAGATGCTGGTGGGTAGCCCCACGCCTCTGCCGGTGGTTACATTGGAGGAGGTTATTACCAGCGTACCGGCGTCTCGGCTCGACCCGCACCCGCTGATCAACACCACAGCCGAAACCCGCGTGCGCCATGCCCGCGGCCAGAGCCTGCCCGATTGGCTAGCAATGCGCAGTGGCGATATTGGCGTCTTCCCCGACGGCGTTGCCACGCCACAATCTGCCGAGCAGGTGCGCGAGTTACTCGACTATGCCGCAGAACACAATATTGCCGTAATCCCCTACGGTGGCGGTACCTCGGTAGCGGGACACATCAACCCAGACGCCGACGAGCGCGCCCTGTTAACGATTGACATGGGCGACATCAACACACTCATGCACCTTGACCAAGACAGCTTGCTGGCAACCTTTGGCGCCGGTGCCGCAGGCCCACGAATCGAGGCGCAATTGGCGCAGCACGGCTACACGCTTGGCCACTACCCACAGTCGTGGGAACTGTCTACCGCCGGTGGCTGGGTCGCCAGCCGCTCGAGTGGCCAGCAATCGCTACACTATGGCCGAATTGAGCAACTGTTTGCCGGTGGCCGGATGGAAACTATGAACGGCACACTGGATATTCCGTGTATTCCGGCGTCTTCAGCTGGCCCCGATGTGCGGGAAATGGTGCTCGGCTCAGAGGGCCGCATGGGCATTATTACCGAAGTTACCCTGCGGGTTTCGCCGCAGCCGGAAGAAGAACACTTTAAGGTGGTATTTTTAGACACTTGGGAAACCGGCTTGAAACTTGCCAAGGCGTTGGTGCAAGCGCGCATAGCGCTGTCGATGATGCGCCTGAGTAACCCGCTAGAAACCGCCAGTCAACTTGCCATGGGCCGCGACGACAGTAGTGGCGAGAGCAACCCAGAGGGCGTTGGTATGGGCCATGTAATGCTTACCATGGGTGCCACCGGCTCGGTGCAGCACTGTCTGGCAAGCCTTGGTATGGCCCATCAGGTTTGTGCTGAATACGGTGCCATCGAAGACACTAATGGCCTTGGCGATCGCTGGTTTAAAGGACGTTTTCACGCGCCCTATCTGCGCGAGCCACTTGGCGATGCGGGCTATGCGGTAGACACCATGGAGACCGCGGTCAACTGGTCGTCGGTGGCCGACACCGCCGAGCGCGTGGAGCGCGCCATCACCACAGCGCTTGACGATGACGGCGAAAAGGTGCTGGCCTACAGTCACTTGTCGCATGTATACCGCCAGGGCTCGAGCATCTATACCACCTATGTGTTTCGCCCTGGCGCAAGCTATGCCGAAGCCCTTGCACGCTGGCAAAAGATCAAAGGCGCCGGGGCCAGCGAAATTGTCGCCTGTGGCGGCACCATCAGCCATCAGCACGGTGTTGGCAGAGATCACCGCGACTATATGGGTTCCGAAAAAGGCGCACTGGGATTGGCCGCTATTGACCAACTCTGTAAGCTATTTGACCCGCGTGGCCAAATGAACCCAGGGGCGCTACTGCCCCCGATGCCTGATCCAGATGAGCGCTGAGATACACTCTTTTCCGCGCCGCGAGGACTTTTTTGAAGACCTGCGTAGCGGCGGCTCTGCCGACTGGGATGTAATCGTTATCGGCGGTGGTATTACCGGCGCGGGAGTGTTGCGCGAGGCCTCACGGCGCGGTTATCGCGCGCTTTTGCTCGAGCAGCAAGACTACACTTGGGGTACCTCGAGCCGCTCGTCAAAAATGATCCACGGCGGACTGCGCTATCTGGCCTCTGGCGACTGGCCGCTGACCCGCGACTCGCTGCAGGAGCGCGAGCGCTTGCTCGACGAAGTACCCGGATTGGTCGAGCGTATTGATTATTACCTCACGCTGGTTCGCCGCCAGTGGCCGGGCCGCTGGGCGGTATGGTTTTTGCTCACCGTGTATGATCGTTTGGCGCGCATTAGCGACCGCCAGTTTTGTTCGGTTGCCAGCCTCAAGGCGCGCTTTGATGGGCTTGACAACGACAAGCTGTCGGGTGCTTATCGCTACACCGACGCTATGACCGAAGACTCGCGGCTGGTACTGCGGCTATTGCAGGAGAGCATTGCCGGCGGCGCAAGCGCGATCAATTACACCAAGGTAGACGATCTATTGATCGAGAAGGGCGAGGTCTGCGGCGTGCTGGTTGAGGACCCAAAAACAAAGATACCTATCGCACTGCGCGCCGCCACAGTGGTTAGCGCCACCGGCGCTTGGGCCGACCGCCTGCGCAATCGCGTCAATCCAGAAAAGCGCATCCGCCCACTACGCGGTAGCCACCTGATTATTCCCGCTGCGCGCATGCCGGTGAGTGATGTGTTTACGTTTTTCCATCCTGTGGATCGACGCGGCGTATACGTTTACCCGTGGGAGGGCACCACGGTGCTCGGCACTACCGACCTCGATCACGGCGAAGATCTAGATATAGAGGCGTCTATCTCGCAGGCCGAGATAGATTACCTGTGCGCGGGCTATAACAGCCAGTTTCCCAGCCGACCGCTGGCCCACAGCGATATTATTTCTAGCTGGGCCGGTGTGCGCCCAGTGATTAGCTCCGAGACTTCCAAAGACCCATCGAAGGAGCGCCGCGATCACGCGATCTGGATCGATAACGGCCTAATTACCGTGAGCGGTGGCAAGCTAACCACCTTTAGACTCATAGCGATAGAGGTGCTAGACGCCGCCCGCGATCGACTGCCCGGCGCGCCGCTGATTCCCGAGGCGCGCTTTTTTGACCCGCCAACCACCACTGCGGAGGTACTGTTGCCCGCCACACCGGCGCGCGGCCAGGTAATGATTGGCCGCTATGGGCAAATGGCCGAGTCGGTATGGCAGATTGCCGCGCCCGCAGACGGCGGTGCCATAGCCGCAAAAAACGACTCGCAAACCGACCCACGGGCACTACTCGGCGCGTCTACTTATTGTTTGGTCGAGTGCCGCTGGGCGGCGCGTCACGAGGCGATCGAACACCTCGACGACCTGTTGCTGCGGCGCACCCGCCTCGGACTGTTGCTACCAAATGCCGGGGCCGAGCTATTTCCCGACCTGCAATCCATCTGCCAGCAAGAGCTGGGCTGGGACGCTGCGCACTGGGCGACAGAATTGCAACGCTATCAAAGCATCTATCAACGCTTTTACAGCCTGCCCGAGCGACTCAATGACGCCGTTGCCTAAAGACTGTCTGCTCAGCATTGACAACGGTACCCAGAGCGTGCGCGCCATGTTGTTTAATGCGCACGGCGAGTTGCTAGCAAAACATAGTATTGCTCTGGAACCGTATTTTTCTACTCAACCCGGTTGGGCCGAACAACGCGCCGAGTACTTTTGGGACGCGCTGTGCGCAGCCTGTCAGGGCTTGTGGCCGCAACTGGAAATACCCCGCGAGCGAATTGCTGCGGTGTCACTGACCACCCAGCGCGCAACCGCAGTTGCCATCGACGAGGCTGGCGAGCCCCTTCGACCGGCGTTTAGCTGGCTCGATCAACGCAAAGTGACCAGCCGACCAGCCCTACGTGCGTTAGAGTCGCTGGTAATGCGTGCCCTCGGTGTTAAATCGGCGGTAGACGCCTTTCACCAGTCGGCAGAGTCTAACTGGCTGGCGCAGATGGAACCGCACAACTGGGCCGCCACCGCCCACTACTTGTTACTCTCGGGCTACCACATCCAGCGACTCACTGGCCGCTACAGCGATGCAGTTGCCAGCCAAGTTGGCTATGTGCCATTTGATTTTAAGCGCCAACGCTGGGCCGATGACAGCGACTGGACATGGCGCGCTCTGCCGATCGCCCGCCAGATGCTTCCCGAGCTGCAGCCTGCCGGCCAACCACTCGGTAACATCACCGCACAGGCCGCCACAGAGACTGGTATTCCCGAGGGGCTAGCGTTAATAGCCTCGGGCTCGGACAAAGCCTGCGAAGTACTCGGCTCTGGCTGCCTCAACCCAGACACCGGCAGCCTCAGCTTTGGCAGCCTCGCCACCTATAATGTTACGAGCAACCGCTATTTTGAAGCGATTTCTGGCCACCCCGCCTATCCAGGCGTAGTGCCAGGCACCTTTAATATCGAGACCGTAGTGCAGCGTGGCTACTGGATGGTTGGCTGGTTTAAGCGCGAATTTGGCCTGCGCGAAGAACAGCTCGCTTTAGAGCGCGGGGTTACCCCCGAAACCCTGTTTGACGATTTGCTCGACGCAGTGCCCGCCGGTGCCGCCGGACTGATGCTTCAACCCTACTGGTCGCCAAGCGCCGACGACCGCAACGGCGTGGCCCGCGGTGCGATCATCGGCTTTACCGAACAACACAGCCGCGCACATCTTTATCGCGCCATGATCGAGGGGCTGACCTATGCCCTGCGCGAGGGCAAAGAGCAGGTCGAAAAACGCAGTGGCCAGCGAATCCGTCGGCTGGTGGCATCGGGTGGCGGCTCGCAGAGCGACAGCATTCTACAGATTACCGCTGACATCTTTGGCCTGCCGGTAGAGCGACCGCGCACCTTCGAGACCTCGGGACTGGGCGCCGCAATTGCCGCCGCAGTGGGCGCCGGACTTTACCCAGACTTTGGCAGCGCCGCCGCCAACATGACGCGCACCGCAAAAATCTTTGACCCCGACCCCGCCAATCGCGAGGTCTACCAACAACTCTACCGCCAGGTTTATCAGAACCTCTACCGCCAGCTACAGCCAAGCTACAAAAAACTTCAGTCGTTGATCGCCCGCTAGGCCTATAAAGGCATAAATCCCGAGTTGCACAGCTAAAATGAGGTGCCTTTAAATATCCCGTGAGTAATAATTTTGGCCTAGTCTGTAGCAGCTAAAATGGCCGAAGTAATAGAGATAACAACCGCTACACATCAAAATAAACGCCTAAATGCATATCCCAAAATAATAATATCTGCTTTTATTAATCGAGTATATGCGACCTATGCATGGGCTTTAAATACATGCGACATATTATCGCAGTCATAGTCAAAATAGAGGCTGAATTAATAGTCAAGACAATCGAGAGCATCCAATGCCATATGAATTAGCAATCCAGCACCTATCAGTCTGGTCTTTGGCGCAATACTCATAACGGCATACAACAGAATTGACCAAAGCTGATGCAGTGGGTGGAAGCCAATACTGCAACGATTAGGGTCGTAAACGGGAACCGCCAGAAGGTGGTCAATATCGACCAGCATAGTTGAAATCAATACCAGATAAGCGGATTTCCAGTTGTTTCGGTAAACTAAACCGACCAGCATTGCAGGCACTAAGAAGTGCAAACCTATATGGAGCACGGTGGGGGATATCCGAATCAGTAATGTCGTGAAGTATATCCTGCGGCCCTATTATTCGAAATAACAACATGCGGAACACTGGACAGTACTTTTAATAAGCACATTTTGCGTCAAACCAATCGCCGTATATCAATGGAAACGGAAATACTCACACAGCTAGGTCCTTAATGCTTATTAATCAACAATACTTAAAAACTTTAAGCATAGATTACTAGGCGGCCTTGCCACTCGGACGGGTAGGCACCACTGGACGTAATTCGACATCTCTCTGCACCTAAATTTCTTACTGGAAGCCTGCCTTTAATCACCGTACCGCATATTTCCCCGCCCCAGCGAAAAACTCTGTAACCCTAG
>JAPKCN010000257.1 GCA_028822945.1 Porticoccaceae bacterium
ATCATCTCGATACCATGGGATGTATCCATCGGAGCCACCAGAGCGAGCTTACCGAGCCGATGGTCTAGGTCCTCATAGGACGACAGTAATAATTGCTGCGAATCAATATTCAACACCACGCCACCGACGCCCGACTTGTGCGGTATGTTGGGTTGCGCCGTTTTCAACACCAATGGATATGACAACTCCTCGGCTGCAGTCAACAGCGTTGATCGATCACTCACTGCTTTGCCGACCAGCATTGGAATACCCATATCTGAAAGCCATTGACTGGCTGTTACCTCACCGATCTGCGCTTCTGATGCCAACTGTTGCCGCCAGTATGCGACTTTTTCGCCATCTAATTCTGGCACAACTGTCGGGGCACGCTGCTGGAAGTCGCGATAATTTAGTAAGCAGCGCACCCCAACTAAGAAACCACCGACTCCATCGATGACCGGATACCCGCGGTGAGTCGCTCGCACCGCTAGTTCATCGCTGCCACTCCCCTGCCGATTAGCGACCAAAAATACCGGCTTACCGGTAGCTGCCTGAGCGCGCTCTAGGTAACTCATATAACTAGCATACACCTCGCTATTTGGGCCGCGATCGTGAATCACCGCACCGAGAGCTGCAGAGGGATCATCCAGTAGGACAGTAAAACAGGCGGCCATACTCTGGCCTGCGTTTGGGCCACCGGCACCCCAGCCATCGAGCGGATTAATAGCGGGTAATCCAGCGTCGAGCAGGCCGCGCAAACAGTCAACCGTGGCGCTATTGATCTGGCCTAAAGGCACCTTGTGGAGATCGGCCAAATCGGCAAGTAACTGGCGTTCGCCACCGGAATCATGCAGGCAAACAAGACCTCCAGCGGCAACTCTTTGCGGTTGCACAAACATGATCAGTGCGGTCGCCAGCTGATCCATATCGTCGACACGCTGCACACCAAAACGGTCAAACAGAGCATCGTAACAATCGTCACTGCCGGCAAGGGCGCCCGAGTGTGAAAGCGCTAGTTCACGCGCTAGCGCAGTACGCCCTACCTTGACAACAACAATCGGAATGTTGCGCACATTCGCCTTGGCAAGCGCCGCGATAAATTTTTCTGGATGACGAGAAGTTTCCAGAAACAACCCAATAGCGCGGGTCTCGGGTAGGTCGAGAGCGAAGTCGAGATAGTCTTCCATGGATACCGATAACTCGTAACCAGAGGACACCGCAAGATTAAAATTTAAACGCTCTTCGCAGTCGACAATGCCCGACATCCCGGCACCCGACTGGCTAATCAAGGTCACATTACCCGGATGCGGGTGATGTCTTGTATCAAAGCCACCGGCAAGCACACGGTCGCGAACATTGTAAAAGCCCATGCCATTAGCGCCGGCGACCAACAACCCGGCACGCTCGATTTTAGCTTGCACTCGCTGTTTTAATAGCGGCGCACTGTCCTCGGCCAAAATCAGTGCCGAAAAAATAGTGCACGACGGAATACCGAGAGCAATCACCTCATCTAGAGCTGCTTCGATACGATGATCGGCAATCGCAAAAACTACCTGCTCTGGTCGTTCTGGGAGGTCGGCCAAGGAGGGATAACAGACGAGGCCATCGACCTCTTGGCGGGATGGATTGATCGGGTATAAAGTTCCTCGGAAACCACCCCTTAGCAGATTAATCAATACCTCTTTGCCGACTGAGCCAGCCCTCGGCGACGCGCCTAGGATCGCAATGGATGATGGATTTAGGAGGGGGCGAAGGCGATGCTCGGTCATTAGAAATCCGGCGCTGGCGTTTGTCTTTTGCGCGGTGGATTAAATACAGCACCTTTAATCACCGTACACTTAGCCATCACTCGGGTCCATTTCAGCTCCCGCTCATAGTAGATTTCAGCAACCAATTCCTGACCAACATTCCCGTATTTGGCATCCACTTGGGCAAAGGCTACGTTAGTTTTTGCCGTTGGGCACCAAGCGGCTGTGGTTACCGTGCCAACTTCTTTATTACCGGCGTAGATAAACGCATGCTCAGCTGGCTTATTACCCTCCACGTCAAGGTAGACAAAAGCATAACGAGAGCCCTCTTTTTTCTCTTTTAAAAGAGCTTTTCGGCCGTTAAATACAGGTTTTTCAAACGATACTAACCAGCCTAAGCCCAACTCAAAGGGTGAGCGTGAACGACCCTCACGAATCGCTTCTTCGGCGGGAATAAAATCAACGCCCGCTTGTAAAAACCCGGTCTCGGTCCGCAAAAGATCCAGCGCAGAACCCCCGATAGCACGGATTCCACGTAATTTACCCGCGTCAAACAGCGCATCCCAAAAAGTTTCAGCCAAAGAGGGCTTTATCCAGATTTCATAGCCAAGATCTCCGGTAAAACCCGTGCGGCTAATCATGACTTCAGAGTCTACAAAGGGATAGCGAGTGATGCCAAAGGGTTTAAGGTTTTCAATGCCTTCAAAACCCATCTCC
>JAPKCN010000066.1 GCA_028822945.1 Porticoccaceae bacterium
GGGATCGTCTGCACTCGCGTTTTGAGTCTTCACATAATAAATCGTTGCCAAGTTAGCCGATCCGGAAGTCCCATAAACGGTCAAAGACGTTGTCTTGTGGTAAGTGTCTGGGTTTGAGGGATTAAACACTGCAGTAATGGGTGTAACCTGAGCAGGCAAGTTCAAACCCAACTCCACCTGGGTGGTCGGATTAAACTCAGCAACCGTCTTGCGCGGGATTGTCATCGCACTCGGATCTTGAGAGAAGTCTGCTTTGTTGGTCGAATCTACCGGCAACGACTGCAGAGCCTGACCAGAGCTGTTGACCATCTGGTTTTGCTCGTTGAGCATAAACGCACCGTTCCTAGTGTAAACCTTTGTGCCGTCCGAGGATTCGAGAGCGAAGAAGCCGTCACCGGCAATCGCCAAGTCCAGCGCGTTGGCTGAGTTCTCGATGTTGCCCTGACTAAATTCCTGGGATACTTCCTTAAGCGATACGCCGCGACCAATTACCGAGCTAGACTTCTCTAGAGGTGAGGTCGCAAAAATATCGCCGAAATCGGCTTCGGAGCGCTTAAAGCCGCCGGTGCCCGAGTTGGCAATGTTGTTCGACGTCACCGACAACTGCGTCGTGGCTGCGTTCAAGCCTGTTAATGAAGTATAAAATGACATTCTTCAATCTCCTAGTTACTTAACTTTTCTAAATTCAGATGCTGATTCGCTTAACGTCGGACATTGCCACTGTAGTGCCATTGCCGATCTCTAAGGCCATTTCCTGCGCTACTGGATCCCAGCTCACGCTTTTAACTTTGGCGAAGGTCGTAACCGGCGCCGTCTCTAACTTTCCATTGCGAATGTAACTCGCAGACATCGTGTAATTGCCGCTCGGTGCCATTTCACCTTTGGTGTTATAGCCGCTCCAGTTCAGATCAGATGTCCCTGGCAAACGGGCTCCGGTAGTCTCGCGAAAAACTACCTCACCATCTGCGTCATAAATGCTCATAATCACCGACTCGGCGCCATTCGCCAGATCGACACTGCCAGAGGTCTGCTCACCCTGCTGCGCGCTAAAGAATCCGCCCTCAACGGCAACACTCTTGCCAACCAAATTGGCGCCTGCCAGCATTTGCTCCTGCCGCATACCGCCAACCATAGCGTCCATAGAGTCGCGCATACTGTAATTGGCTTCCAGTGTCGAGAATTGGGCCAACTGAGCCACGAAGGCCTCGTTATCCATTGGCGACAATGGATCTTGGTTATTTAGCTGGGTCGTGAACAAGGTCAAAAAGGCATCTCGGCCCATGTCGTCTCGGGACGTATCGCGAGTCAGCTGCTGCTCCTCATACTGAGACGAGGTTAAGATTGACGATGCTGTGATTGGATCGGTCATCGATTACACCTTGGTAAGTTCGAGTGTGCGCATCATTAACTGCTTCGCCGTGTTGATCACTTCAACATTGTTTTGGTAGCTGCGGCCCGCAGCCATCATCTCAACCATCTCTGTCACTTCATTTACGTTTGAGGCGTAAACAAAGCCATCTTTGTCAGCTTTTGGATTACCTGGGTCAAGAATTTTCCGGTTAATTGCCTCATCGTCGACCATACCGGCTACTTTAACGCCACCCAGATATTTAGCTCCCTGAGTAAGTTGCTCTTCTCTTAGAAGAGCTTCAAAAATCGGCCGCTTTGCCTTAAACGCACTATCTGGACTGTCGCCGACCGTAGAGGCGTTTGCCATGTTCGATGCGGTGGAGTTCAACCGCACCATCTGCGCATTCATAGCCGTAGCCGCTATTCCCAAAATATTATCAATTGACATGAGTATTAATGCCCTCCTGTAAGCGCTTTGCGGATGCCGCCAATATCGCTCTCTAAAAATCGTAAAGTCGCCTGATATTTAGCGGCGGCTCGGCCATATTTGGCTTGCTCAACACTCATCTCGACGGTGTTCCCATCGATCGATGTATTAAACGGGATGGTATATAACAGTTCAGCACTCGCTTTACCCGTCGTTCCACCCATGTGGTTAGTGTGCGTGGTCACCACCGATGAAGCATCTGACCCGCCGCTTAAGGCTTTAGCTAGCGCATCTTCAAAACTGATATCGCGCGCTTTAAAGTTGGGCGTATCGACATTGGCAATATTCTTCGCTATCACTTCCATCCGCTGCGTCCGCAACTGGAGAGCTGACTCGTGAAGCTTAAATGCCGTATCAAACAATTTCATAACAACACCACTAAAGTTAATTCCACTTGTGTCGATTTAATTACATTGCGGGGTCAATTACTCCACGTAGCTAACACTATGCAAAAGCAATGCCAAATGATGACTGCAAGCTATTTTTTTTACAGTTGAGTCTTTTAAATCAATCATTTACAACATAGCTTTTATAACTGCCTTAATGTTTTTGCCGCTTTAATGGCAGTCTTTTGCCGGTCTTGGCTGCCGCTATGTCAGTATTGCGTCACCCCCGTCAAAGGCTCATACTCATTCAATGAAAAATCTCCTCTCCCCCTTGTGCGGACTACTTATCGGGGTTATCGCTAGCACCCCGCCAGCTGCGCACGCCCAAGAGACCAGTCGCGCCGACACCAAGCGGCAAATGATTGATCAAGTTGAAGCTTGGGTTGCCGCAGACCAAGACGTGAAACGGTCTCGAATACGCGTCGGTGCGCTGGACCGGCGATTGATTGTGCCGCCATGTGCAGAAAACTTTGGCATAAGTTATCCATTTGCCAGTAGTACGGAATCACTCCGTATCGACTGCGCAACGACTGGCTGGAAAGCATTTATTCGCGTCAAAGTCGAGAGTGCTAGTCAAAACTTTGTCTACCGGCAAGATCTCGAGGCGGACCACTCACTGCAACCCGGCGATATAGAGTTGACAGTCCGTAAGGGTAGGCATCAGGGGTTGATCGCCAAGCCTGAAGAAATCGACAACCATAGCTTAAAAAAAGCCGTTCGGGCGGGCGAATTAGTTCGCCGGCAACACCTTTCCGCCAGCGTACGAGTATTTCGTTTACGCGCCGATGTTCTCTCAGGAGAATCCTTAACGGCCGACAAAGTTGCTAAGATTGTCAAATCCATCACCAAAACTACTATGGCTGAACGCTTTCCGGCTCGCTTGCTAAAAGGTGCAGTAGCTGCACGCGATTTAGCGGCGGGTCAGGTTCTACAAAAACGCGACATTAAACAACGCCACCGAGCTCTGATAGCGCAAACAACGTTGACCAGGGGACAATTGTTATCGTCCGGCAACGCGCTTATCGAGGAATATTTTGGCCGATTACCCGCTGACGCGCTGGTTTCAGACAGTAATCTGGACCAACTGGAAGTTACCCGAACCATTCAGGCGGGAAACCTTTTGCGCATGTCCGACGTCAAGGTAGCAGCGCTCATCAAAAAAGGCGATATGGTAACGCTAAGCGTCGGCGGTGGACCGTTGCTGATCACGGTTTCTATGCAGGCTCTAGAGGGTGGCAAACTCGGCGAACAAGTACAATTACTCAACCCTGAATCCGGTGATACAGTAGAAGCAATAGTCTCTGGAACGCGAAAAGCGCGAGGGCTTTAAAATCGAGTGAAATAGGACTAAAATACTCCCGTTCAGCTCTACTTTACGTTAAAGATCCGTGCCCATGTGCCGATTATATAATGGAACGCAAAATACATTAGGCTAGAGTGTCTAAAGGAAGAATGTGATGACTAATGCAATTTCTAACGTCGGATCCGCTGCAGCGCAGTTAAAAGTCGCCTCAGAATCAGCCGACAAGTTAAAAAAAGCTAGCGAGTCCCTCGATACGCCCGCACCGAAACCAGCGGTTGCGCCCCAGGTCGACCAGCTAATTCTGAGTAAAGCAGCCGAGTCGGCTTTAGCGACGGCGGAGTTTGACGAGGCGAAGGTAGCGTCGATACGTACTGCTCTGCAAGAAGGCAATTATCCGCTAAACGAGCGGCGTATTGCCGAAAATTTTGTCGCCATCGAGCGCATGATAGGTAATACGTAAAGACCTTTGTGAACGCGCTTCACCTTGAGCACAGGATGTTATACTCTGTGCTCAAGTCCAGCTGGTTGTGATGGTCATGTCCAATTCTGAAACCGATTACATAGCACAGACCCTGCACAAGGCAAATGCCTTGAAGGCAGTATTGTCAAACGAGTTTAAGTCTCTTAAGGAGCAAGATCTACAAACCTTTGAGGTCTTGCAAGCTCAGAAGATAGAAATTCTTGATTTTCTCGCGAGTGAAGATTTGACTTCGCGGATTCGAGCCTACGCCGAACAGCCCGAGGCGCTGGCCGATAATGTTGCACTCTGGGATCAAGTGATGGCATTGATGAAAGACTGCAAAGAATTACACATTCGCAACGAAGTTTTAATCACCCGCAAACTCGAAACCATTCGAGGCGCGCTTCACACTATCCAAACACCCGACCCACTGAGTAGTGTGGAGGTCTACGACCGACTAGGAAAGATTCGCTCCAAAAGCCGCAAAAATTCTGTGGGAAACGCTTAGGACTTAAACATGGTTACTTGGCATTAGGACTGCGATAACCGTCCGGTTCGATCCCCTTAAGCCAGTATACCCAGGACAATATCACTGCCACTGCGACAAATAGATTCTCTGGCACCTCGCGATCCAGATCTAGCTGACTCAACAACGCTACAAGCTGTGGGTCTTTTGCGATATGCACTCCCTGCCGTTGCGCCTCGGCTACGATCGCATCCGCCAGCTCATCCTGACCCTTTGCCGTCAGCATTGGCACGGTATTTTTCCCATACTCGATGGCAACCGCTTTTTTTGTCGGCCCGTAAGTCATGTGGTGATATCCACTACGCCACCGGGGTGCGAGTCCTGAGTACCAGCAAGTGGCCGTCGCGCATGGTGCACTGTCATCTTGCCCAATGCCAATCCAAACTCCTCCATCTGATGGTGCAAGTCTGACGATCCGGCACGTGCTAAACGCGCAATATCGGCACGCGCGGCCCACATCTCCATGTCTAGGCGCAGTGACGGCTTAAAGGTGGTCTTCAACCACAATTCGCCCATGCTGCGACTGTCGGTATGTAAATTTATAATCCAGTCTGGATCTTTGTCGTCATCCTGATGGCGACCGCGCTCAAACTTAACTTGCACCGGATTAGCATCCAAAAAGGGCATTAGAAAACTGTACGAAATGGATCTATTTTGTTGCGCCTGAAGGCTTTCGACTTGACGACCCTCAATTTCATCGATCGCAGATTCAACATCGCGGCCAAGCGCCGACTGCGGTGGTTGTGCTCGCAAAATACTTTTAAGTAACTGTTTTAAGTCGAAATTGGCCGCCAACTGGCTTGCCAAGCGACCCTCGGTAAACAAGCCGGAGGCAAGCAACGCGCGTTTCACATCGGCTGGAGAGAGCCTCGCCATCGTCTGCATTAACTGCGATAACCAGCGCGCATTGTCACCTTGGGCGAGCTGCTGTAGCGCAGGTGCTTGCCCATCGGACATCAATAAGCTGCTAACAGCAGAGGCCTGCGGTGGCCTGAACAATAAGCTCATCAATCTCGGCCCTGGTGTGGCGAGCAGTTCAGGTTGTGCTCTGGGTGCCAGAGGCTGAAGCGACCGTGCGTTGTTGGTAACCCGCAGATCGAGTTTATCACCGGCTTTAAACTGGTTTGCGGCAGTCCAGTTGAACTCTCTTTTATTCACAACTAGACGTAATTCGTCTCCGCGGTAACCAAAAATCCCGCGAACTATTTGTCCATCTTTTAACCCGAGGTCCTTGGCGACCTCCTCAGTTATTTGGATGGCCACCAAACCCTCTAAAAATATCGGTGAGGGGCGCACTGCAAGATTGACCTGTTCCGGCCCTAACATAATCTGAGACTCAGCCGATCAGGCTTAAACATAGTGCGGCATGCACCGGGGCCACATTGCTCATATCAGGGGAACTGAACCCAGGATTGGCGATCGGCATGCGCAGCTTTTTTGGCATTTAGAATACCACCCGAGTTATTGAATACGACCTGGTGTATATCGTCTGCTGTCGGCAGCTTGAGTTGCTTGTTGGCATACATCCAGTTGGGATTTTTACGCTTAAAGGCGTGCGGGTTGGCGCGCACGATAGCCTTCATAAGAATTTCTTTACGCACCGGGTTATCGACCATGGTCTGAGCGATGATTCGATCTAAAGTGTCGCCTTTTTTGGTAATGTAACGGCCGTCAGCAAACGCTTCAGCCAAGGTTGGTGTCATCAAACGAATATCTTTAACCAACTGCGCCAGCGCCTCCTCTGGACTTTCAGCTGACGCTATAAAGCTGCAGGTCAGCAACCATAGACTGCAAAGTGTAACGGCAACTTGCCGAATGCCAGCTTTATTGGGAACTCTTATCATTTTTTCCTCCATCGGCACTTAAAAGTATAGTGCTACAAAACTATCATTGGCCTGGGCACTGGTCCACCTGGGACCGGCAATGTGCTTAAGCACGGCAGAGTGCCGGCTCACAGACTCGACACGCGCCAGCGCAAGAGTCGAAAGTGCCGCAGAATTAACTGCGGCGTTTAAAACATTCGGATCGGTACTCAGTAAAAACTGGTCGCCTAGCCGAACTCCCGCCAATGACCCGGCATTAATAGTAGCTATGCCAGATTCGCCATCAGCGTTGGAAAGGTGATAATACTGAGCCATACACATCATCGAGGCCGTAGCTTCAGTCATCATCTGTTCGGTTGCTAGCATAATTTGGTGGCGAAACTCCGGTGGGATTGCCGACTTCGTAAATCCTTTTGGCAACCGCGGATAGTCTAGCTTCAAGGTTTTGCGCCACAGCGGCATCTCGCTCTTGCGGTCCACAATGACGAGCTCGTAGTCGAGACTCGACGACGGCCAGGGAGCAACTGATCGGGCATACTCTGGCATCATAGACAATGAGTAGTAACCAAGCACTTTTCGTATCGGAAACAATGACGAACTCGGCGTTGGATTATCATCATCGAGAACTGGCAAAAATCCCCACAAAGCGCCGGTCATCCCGGTCCACTCACTGTAGCCAAATGCGAAATCGAACGCCGCTTTGCCCATCGACGCGCCGTAATCAACAACGTCAAAAATTTGATGCCGATCTACTGCTGCCGGGTTGTGCTCACTGACAGTGACATCAAAGCGGTAGGGTATCCGGTCGCTAGAACCCCCGGATACTAGGTTGTCATAATTGCTCGCAAAACGCACTTCCGGACGCGTTGTCCAAGCTGTCGAGCCAGCCATGGCCGACATCATCACCTCTTTGGACAAGGTCGCGACCTCACTCAAATAATGATCTCCAAGGCGCTTGTTAACACCGCGATGGGCTATCCTTATTAGAGCTTCTCTGCGCAGTTCTGGCCGGGCACCGGGACAACTGCGATCCGATAACATCGACGCTTCGACACGAGCTACCGGGATTCCTGCCTCTTCGAGATATGACAAAACCCGCACACCACGAACTTGACTATTACTCGACATGAGTGAGGACTCGTGAAGAACACCCTGACTGTCTATATACGCCGCACTACCCAGGGTTACTTCCGACTCCATGGCAAGATCAACCAATGCCTGCTTTATCGCCTCGAGTTTTTCCTCAGCGGAAAATATCTCGGTCGCATAAGCTGGAGGGCTTAAGAGTGACAGTAAAAACCAGACCAACACATAACAAAGTGCCTCAGATATCACTACCTGAGGCCGGCTACCGGATACTGTATTATGTGCTTGTCTTGGCATATCTCCATCCTACTACTGCTTTGCTAGACTGACCGAGCTGCTTATGAACGCGCCCATCGCCCGTTTCGACCGCTGTTGTTTAAACCTTATTGTTATGAACCGACAAGAACTCTTTTGCTGAATGAGCCAATACTTTTGATACCGCCCCAAAGGCCTCCAGTCTCATCCGATGGCGTTTCATGTGCGACTTCTCTAGCAACCCTTATGCTCCGCGACGACTGTTCTCGGCCACTCTGTTTGAGTGCCATTTGATCGATGTAAAGCATTCGTAAATCATCTACAATACTTCGGTCCAACGCCAACGTCACCGTGTAGGTATCGTCTCCCACAGGGGTAATACTGACTAGCTGCGCTCCATAAATTACACCTTGAACTCTCGATCGAAAAGTATCGCTCTGTACGACCATCTCACCCACGGTAGTATTCACATCGAGGTACTGTCCATAAACTTGCTCGAGTAACACGCGATATGCATCGAGTTTTGCAGAGCGGATCGACAGCAACCGCTGTTGCGCTGGATTGTCGTTTAATTGAACGCTGATGACCGCATAGCCAGTTGCCGTTATATTCTCGGATTGATTGACCATCGTACGCATCACCGCGGACGAATACTCTGCAGTCGTCGAGCAACCTGTGACCACAGCCACTGTGAGGCTAAGACCCAAAACTCTAAGCAACTTTCCCATGTTGTATCTCATACTTCACCTGTAGCTCTCTGGTTTAGATTTATCGCCTGCCCCTTGCGCCTAGATTAAAGCAGTAGCGAGATAGCAGGTCTATAGTGGAGTAATCGACAGTTTCACGTCAATCTTTAACGCTAATAAATAAAACATGCCAGATCGCCCGTTTGTGACGCAAGAAACAGATTTGCTGGCACGCTTATTGCTTGACCTAAAGATAGTAATGATAAATATTTAAGGGTCTTATGTAAGACCTTGATTTGATTAGGATAGATATTAATGGCAAGTGCGATACTGTCAAACATACGACAGGACCTGTCGAAATTCGAACTTTCTGGTTTGGGCGTACCCCTACTCGTTCTTTTGATACTTTCGATGTTAATACTTCCACTTCCTCCATTTTTACTAGATGTTCTGTTTACGTTTAACATTATGATTGGCTTGATCATCATCATGGTGGCCATCAACAGCGCTAAACCGCTAGATTTCTCATCCTTTCCAGCCATTCTGCTGATCGCAACCATGCTGAGACTCGGACTTAACGTCGCCTCTACGCGGATGGTTCTTGTGAATGGTCATGAGGGGCCAGATGCGGCGGGTAAAGTTATCGAGGCCTTTGGCGCTTTCGTTATTGGTGGCAATTACCTAGTTGGTTTTATCATTTTCTCCATCTTGATGATCATTAATTTCATCGTTGTCACTAAGGGTGCCGGACGAGTATCTGAG
>JAPKCN010000258.1 GCA_028822945.1 Porticoccaceae bacterium
TGCTTAATGCTTTTAATTACCCATTACTGTCTACCCATCTCTCCAAACACAAGTGGTATCTGCATCGTTACAGCAAAAGTATAGCATTTATGATCCTGCCTGATGCGCCAACTATGATGTTAACCCATGGCTACCGGAAATCAACATAAAGGCTCGGCAATGCCACCGATTCATTTACGTATTCGATCCGCACAGCTACGCAATTCATACTCTACTCAATGCATCAATTGATCGAGCAACCGCGACCATTGATAATTGTTATGAGTGCATTCGGCCATGTTGTGACCAGTTTCCACAGAAACTTTTGTCACTGCGCACGCAATGGTCGCAGCCAAGCTCTCAGCATTTAATACCATTGCGTAATCTATCCAGCTCTCCAAGCCCAGCGTATGCGTGGCTGTGACCACCCCCGTTGATCGGTGGAATGCTACCGCGCGCAAGCCGCAAGCCGCAGCCTCTAGAAAGGTTTGACCAAAGCCCTCAGACAGCGTCGGATTGACAAACACGTCGGCCGCTCGATAATAGTCCTCAACCCGCGATGTCGACCCAGCAAACACCAGTCGCGATTGAATACCAAGAGCTGCCGCCTGAGCGCGCAACATCGCTTCGTGTTCGCCGTCGCCGACCAAAATGGCAAAGTAATGCCCCGGCAGGTGCACCAGCGCATTCAACAGATGGTCAATGCCTTTACCTTGGCTAAATCGGCCGACGAACAACAGACAACACCCGTTGAGAGGCAGACCCAACGCTTCTCTTAACGCCGATTTATCGCTGCGAGTGGCAGGCGAAAAGCGCGACGCATCAATACCCGGCTTGACCGAAGTAACGGCCTTTTTACGCCAAACGTGGCCCAGCGCCTCGCCTATTTGGCCCTCTAAAATCGCGCTAAAAACGAACAATTTCGCCAACCGCAAGGCGCGCCTCTGAGCCCAGCCATCGATCGCAATATGGATTAGAATCTTCATTCTCGCGAACCAGCCGCGGCCCGATAACTCGGCGGCAAGTTGAATTGCGGTCAACGAGGGCACCAAGTAACGTATGTCGCGAAAGCCCGCCGAATGCGCCGCGAGCACGTGCGCATGGTGCCGGACAATCACTTGCGCATCGGGGCATCGGCGATAAAGTTGGCCGTACAACGCAGACAGATTTTTCCCCCCGCGGGGTAAAAAGATTAGCCTCACTAACAGAGCACAGAAAGCATCGTCGGGGTAGGTCATGGCCTCGACGCTGTCGGGCAAGCTCATCGCCGCTGCATCTAGGGGCTCACCCTCGAGCGCCTCATGGCACACAACTAGCGTCCCTACGCCGCGGTTTTGCGCCTCGCAAACAAGATGTCTGATCGAATTTTCGACGCCACCAATCGCCGCATAGTGCCCTCGGCAACCGAGAATGATCACCCCTCGTTTCGCTCGTCGGTCAGCGGGTACTGACCGACGGTTCGCTGTACCGTCTGCCACATCCACTCGGTCTCAGATTTAAGGGCGGTGGACCGTAACCCAAGGCGCTGTTGAAGATCCGACTCGCAGTCGAGGCTTATATCGATCACCCGACGCAACTGCTCGGTGGAGACCGCCGGCGGCAGCAGCAGGTCCGTGACCGCGTACTCGGCGTAGAGCGCATCATACTTATGGCTCCAACTGGTGCCCACGCAGGCAACGCCCTGCGACAGGGCGCTGATACAACCATGGTAGCGGGAGCAAAGCACCGCCCTGGAAGCGCCGAGCAGCCCCTTGACGCGCAGCGGGTCGTTTTCAACAACCACCGGCGTCGGCAATCGACGATTAATGGTTGCGATTAGTTCAGAATCCGCGGCACCCTCGTGGTTGAGAAAAAATGGCGTTAGGCCCCGCTCTCGGTAATATTCTATCGCCTCGACCAGCATCTCCGAATAGCGCGACACCCAACTTGGATGGACATTGCGCGCGCTCAGCATGTGGTGATTAGGCACGATGCAAGCAGCGTAGGACAGCGGCAACTCATGATCATCAAGGGTCACTAAGCGAACCTCATGACCCTTGATGAGCGGCGTAAAATCACCATACACCGCAAGATTGTCGAGCGACCCCGTATGCTTGGTAATATGTTGATGCGACTGCGACTCTCGGGCGCATATCAATGCCGCTTGGGAAAAGCTTGCGGCGACATCGGCGCCGGTGCCTGAATCGCTGAACGGACCAAACGCCTGAGGCAAAAAAACGTAGGGTATGCGATACTTTTTACAGCGACCTAACTCGCGCTTAAGATGCCACATGCGCAGCGTGGCGGACCACTGATCGGAGTATGCGAACCCCGACGCGTCGAGTATGACGTCAAGGTCGGCCTCAGTAACAATCCCGACGCCGATCAGTGCGCGACGGAACCAGCGCGGCAAATAATAGGCGAGTGTGTTTAAATCTAGCCAACTTTTTCTCAACGAGCACTTAAG
>JAPKCN010000259.1 GCA_028822945.1 Porticoccaceae bacterium
ATCGCTATCAAAGAAGCAACTATTCCAGCACTACTTGGCTTAGCGGTTCTACTATCGATGACAACATCAAAGCCACTAATCCGCACTGTGATGCTCAACGAGACAATATTTGAAGTCAGCAGAGTAGCCGACGCTCTCAAACAAAATGGACGAGTTGGCGAATTTGACCGCCTGCTAGTAAATAGCTCATGGATTTTTGCTAGTTGCTTTCTACTCTCCTCGATACTTAACTATAGTCTTGCCAAGGCGCTTTTGACCGCCGCGCCGGGCACCGTGCTCTTCAACGAGCAATTGGCCACTATGCAGTTTCTCAGTTATCCCGTGATAGTCGTTCCATCGATGCTGATTATGATTGCCACTATTTTTTACCTCATGCGCGGAATGACCCGTATAACCGGCTTGCCGTGGGAAGAACTGTTAAAACATAACGAGGCCTCTTGAGCTATGTGGTGCGCCATAAACTCTGAAAACTATCCCTGAAGCGACGTATTGCGCTTATCAGTTAGACCTGAGCATCTAAGCCGAATAAAACAACGCAAAGACCTTGACAAACTTCAATAGCCGGCCCCTATCCGGCTATTGACAACTGTGAGATTGGCTCGGAGGGCTTCACTGTCGCCCTAATAGTAACCGAATTCAATTCAATTGAAGAAGCTCACGCCTGGACCGACGGCAGATCCCTATCGTACCGCTGTCGTATACAGTAAAATGCTGTTCAGACCATTTGAAAATGTCTTGCCGTAGTGGGTGAGCACCAGCTAAGTTATCTTTTTTGTAGGATAAGCGTATTATCGCGGATCGAAATAGACCGTCGGGAACATATCATGCGTTACACACATTTTATCCTGAGCGCATCAATGGCCATATTGCATGCAGGCGCGATGGCTCAGGACAACCAAGAACCCTCTGGCGAACGTATCGAGCGTATGATTATCGAGCGCGACAATATGACAGAGGAAAATCTAGTGCCAACCGATCAAACAGAAATACCCGAAGCGAGTAATTCACAGCCTTCCATAGAGGCTGACCATATCGTTAAAAAGACCGTTGAGCGGAAACCTCTAGATGCCACCCAATTAGACACGCCAGCGACGAGTGAAGATCAAAGCGCTTTAATAGCTCAAAGCCCTGTGGTAACTCAGAGTCCTGTGATCGTTGAAACGGTGCCGACAGTCGCCCCATCAAACGCGCCTGCGCGGCAAGACGCAGAGCGTGGTTACATTAGCGATGAGTTCTATGTGCCAGTCAGAAGCTTGCCCAGTATCGATGGGCGCGTTGTTCACAACGGCCTCAAGAGTGGCACTCCGCTGGCAATTCTAAACCGCCAGAATGACTGGGCGCTCATTCGCACCGACCTCGACCAAGAAGGATGGGTCAAAGCGCGTTTTGTATCAAAAACGCCCATCTCTAAAACCTTACTGATCGAACAGCAGCAATCCTACAAAACTCTCAACACGCGCTTTACCGAGGTACAAGCTGTGACCGAAGAACTTCGTAACGAGCTAAAAAAACGCGCTACAGATCTGGCAAAAATCACTCGCGAGCGTCAGGTTCTCAGTGCACAGATGGAGGCGCTATCTGGCATTGGCGGCAACCCAAATATGTTAAATGACCAAATCCAGTCGCTAATTAAAAAAAACCACCTTTTAACGCAAGAAACCGATGTTTTAAAAGCTCGGTTAAGCGATTTTGACAGTGACGAATTTTATCGATCGTTTTTATATGGCGCCTTTGCAGTTTTCTTGGGTGCTGTATTAAGTGTACTCATTCCAAAACTTCGAGGAAGAAAACGCCTCGCAGGATGGCAATGATGTTAAAGAAATCAAACACGCTGCAACATACTTGTTCGATCATAATTTGGCTAATAATAATTACCGCAGCACCGGCGTTTTCCGAGCAGCCGAGAGTCGAATTACTTACAGAACGCGGGACAATTATTGTCCAACTGAACTCGGAGCGCGCTCCAGTTAGCGTCGCCAACTTCATCAATTTAGTCAAAAGCCACCACTATGATGGGTTAATCTTTCATCGCGTGATCAGCGGATTTATGATTCAAACAGGCGGATTTACCTTCGACATGACTGCTCGGGAACCGGGATCTGAGGACATCGCCAACGAATCCAGTAACGGACTGACCAACAAGCGCGGCACGTTAGCAATGGCCCGTACCGACGATCCTGATAGTGCACGAGCACAGTTTTTTATAAATCATCGAAATAATTCATCACTGAATGCGCGCAAGGGTAGAGCAGGCTATACCGTATTTGGCAAAGTTGTAGAGGGTATGAAGATCGTGGATAGTATCGCTAAGGTTAAAACAGGCGACTATGGATCCTATAGCGATGTCCCGATCGAGCCGATTCGGATTCTGACGGCCAGACTGCTAAATCCGA
>JAPKCN010000260.1 GCA_028822945.1 Porticoccaceae bacterium
TAAAAAAATCGTTATTAAAGCCTAATTCCGCCGCACACTGGACATCATACAAACATAACTCATAGTCAATAACACGTTCACCCTTGAGCAAAAAAGTCTTCTCGATCAATTGCTTAAAGTTGCGGTCTTTATCGGCACGCATCAAAATAGGTGGGATATCTGTCTGAGCATTAATCGACCGATTTTTGTTAGCATCGCGATCCAGATGAATAGCGAGACTCGGTATTACCGCCACTGGTCGCTTAAAATCGATCAACTTTTGCGATAATACGCCCTCGACTGACTCCACAACAATCCGTCCTGCAATCGATAGATCTCTATCAAACCAAGGGTTTAGCAATACACCGCCATAGACTTCAACCCCTAACTGAAGGTAGCCATTAGCATAGATTTCCGGTTGCGGTTTAACCATTAAACAGGGACTGTCGGTATGCGCGCCAACCATGCGCATGCCACTCTCCAACGGATTCTCGGCGCCACTTACAAAAGCGATCATCGATGAATCGTTACGCGTAACGAAGTATTTCCCCCCTGCAGATAATGACCACTCATCGGACTCATCGAGACGCTCAAAACCCGCCTCGCCCAAAATCTCGATCAATGCCTCAACCGCATGAAAAGGGGTCACGGCGCTATCCAAAAAACCCCGCAAGCCGCGGTTGAATACTATCTGTTCGGAGTCCATTTAGTCTATCTCCTCGGATCTCATCCGCGCCGACATTGCCGGCTTTTAGGCCAGCGATAAGGCGAATAATCCAATGCCCAAAAGTAACCGATAAATCACGAATGGCATCATTCCCAAACGCTGTACTGTACGCAAAAAAAAGTCGATACAAACATATGCGCTGACTCCCGACACTATAACCCCGATAGCGATCGGTACCCACTGTACGGATTCGCTATCGACCAATTGGGTGCCTTGATAGAGGCCACTTAGTGCGATAATTGGGATAGCCATCAAAAATGAAAAGCGCACGGCCGCCTCCCTCGAATAGCCCAACGCCAAGGCCGTCGTTATCGTCACACCCGACCGTGAAGTACCCGGCACCAGCGCCAACGCCTGAGAACAGCCAATTAAAATCGCATCGCTCCAATTCAAACTATCCAGCGCTCTATCCCCACGCCGACTATAGTCTACCCAACCCAACAATAAACCAAAAACCACCGTCGTTACAGCAATCACCAACAGCGTTCGCATATATTGCTCTATGAAATCCGCAAAAAACCAACCGGCCGCAGCTGCCGGGATTGTGGCAACCACCAACTGCCATGCAACCATCGCATCCGCAGACGTTTTTCTGAGAAATAAGCTTCCGCACCAGGCTGAAAATAAACGCAACAAATCTCGTCTGAAATACACCACTACTGCACATAAGGAACCGATATGAACGGCCACATCGAAAGCTAACCCTTGATCCGCCCATCCTAGTATGTGGCTGGGTAATAAGAGATGCCCAGAACTAGATACCGGTAAAAATTCGGTCAACCCCTGTATTAAAGCCAAAACTGCAGCTTGATAACTATCCATGCTTGGCTATCCCTATTCTTTTCGTCCTTTTCGTCCATGCTTCAGAGCCACGCAGATAGCGTAACTCAATATCGTCAATTGACACACTCAATCCAGACTGATGTCGCGCCCTAGCCAATTCATGCACATCTAGGGCGTGCGGGTATACATCCAACATCTCAATAGATCTCAATTCGATTTTTCCCAAGCGCAACGACAGTAATTTTTCAGTCTCACCGATGACGGCTGTCGGCCGTAATTCATCGATCAATTGGTGCACCGCATCCGCTGACATTAAGCAATCGTCCTTATCGACGATTAATTTTTTACCATTCCAACGATAAACGCCGACGGCAAATTGCTCCATACGCGCGTCCAAAACTGCCACATATAACGATTCTCCACTCTCAGCATGGCCACGTCGATATGTAGTAACCAAGGCTTCCAATGTCGATACTGCGGCCACTGGCAAATCCATGGCAAATGCTAATCCCTGAACAATCGCAAAGCCTATACGTAACCCAGTGAAGGATCCCGGCCCGACAGTCACGCCAAGACTATCAATGTGACCGATATCCGACCCAGCTTCTGTGAGTACAGCATCGATCATGCGCATCGCTAGCTGACTATGGGAGCGCGTTTCCTCGGAGTAACGAAAATAAACTTTAGCGCCATGTGAGAGCGCCACCGAGCAGGCAGACGTAGCTGTTTCAAGAGCAAGCATCACTAAGGGGAACTCCTTGCGAGCCGCCATCGGCTAGGAGCTATTTGCGGCAACTGTTTCCACTGCAGAATCATCGACATCCCACCTTACAACTCACAAACATAAGCCCCTGCTCTCAACGCTCCCAAATCCGAT
>JAPKCN010000261.1 GCA_028822945.1 Porticoccaceae bacterium
ATCCCAGTGGGAGGTATAGTATTAGGGGGAGAGAGGATAGTACTAGTAGGCACAAGTCGAGTTATGCGCCACTCCCGCCACAAAAAAAACCGACCCTACCCGCAAAGCGTCTTCGCGGTGATAATATAAGACCCCCGGTCCGCGCTCGGCCGCCACTGGGTAATGTCAGGCTGTAGGTGATCACTAGATCGCAACGCTATTTCATCATATTTTGTTAGAATAAAAGTTAGATATCTGTAAAGCTATTCATATGATCGATCTCTACCAGTCTCAGCGGGCAATGCGCCAAATGCGCATGGCAGCTCTGCAAAAAGGTGTAATTGCAATTCTTGACGTTGGCAGCACCAAGATAGCATGTCTTGTGCTGAGGTTTGATAACAGCGACCGAGAGCGCAACTCTGACGGGATTGGATCGCTGGCAGGACAGTCGGGCTTTCAGATTTTGGGGGCGGCAACAACCCAGTCGCGCGGCGTAAGTTTTGGTGAAATCGATGCCATGCGCGAAACCGAACGCGCCATCCGAAAGGTGCTGCAATCAGCGCAAAAGATGGCCAACACCCCTGTCTATCAAGTTATCGTTTCAATGGCTGGCGGCAATCCCAAGTCTTACGGGTTGGTAGGGTCGGTTGGCATTGGCGGCGGACAAGTCTCTGAGGAAGATGTCGTACGGGTTCTGTCAGATTGTAATGCACCTAATTTCAAAGAAGCGCGCGAGGTATTGCATGCGCAGCCCACCCATTTCACTCTGGATGGCAAATCAGGTCTGTCTGATCCGCGAGGTCAGGTTGGGCAAAAACTGTCCGCCGATGTACATTTGGTCACAGTGAACGCATTAGCTGTTCAAAATTTGATGCGTTGCATCGAACGCTGTGGTCTGGAGTTGGCGGGTGTGGTTTCGTCAGCCTATATGTCTGGCCTGTCAAGTTTGATTGAAGATGAACAAGAACTTGGGGCAGCCTGTGTGGATATGGGCGGGGGTACCACTAGCCTGTCATTTTTTCTCAAAAAGAAAATGATTTATGCAGATACAGTGCGGATGGGGGGTGATAAAATCACCAAGGACATCTCTTCAGCTTTACAGATTACATCAACAAGAGCCGAGCGCATTAAGACATTTTATGGCGGCGTCCATGCCACCAATACGGATGATCATGAGCACATTAAAATCGGCGGTGATACAGGAGAATATGATTGCGATAGTCGCAGTGTCAGCCGTACTGAATTGATCTGCATCATTAAGCCACGAATAGAGGAAATTCTTGAAAATGTACGGACCGCACTGGATGGTGCAGGCTTTGACCATCTACCCAATCAGCAAATTGTCCTGACCGGCGGTGGCAGCCAAATTCCGGGTCTCGACGCGCTTGCCAGCCATATTTTGGGCAAGCAGGTCCGCCTTGGGCGCCCGCTTCGGGTGCACGGGTTGCCTCAGGCCACAACTGGGGCGGGGTTCTCTGCTGCGGTCGGTCTGTGTTTGATGGCGGCAAATCCAAAAGTTGAATTGTGGGACTTTGATTTGGTTACTCCAAAAATTAAGTCAAAAAAACGGGCTGGAATACTTATCGACTATGGGAATTTATCAAATGAAACCGAACGAGTTGCATACCTAAAAAGTCTGCTTGAAATTGCCATAAAGGCGCCAGCACCAAAACTACATACCCCAAATGGGATTAAAAAAAGGTCTGGAAAACAAGTATTAAAAAGAATTTTTAAAAAGGCATATGGTGCCGATCCCACATTTCAATTCGACTGCCTAGTAGACGATTTAGTCAAAGTAGTTCGATCAATGCGCTTATTAACACAAAGTGCGCATCGCAATGTAAAATTTCCACTCAGAAAAGCCTTCAGAAAGCATAGTGTAGATATCGACACCGAGGTTTTCGAACACGCCTACGATTTAATTTTGCGTTACCATGTAAAATGTAAATTAACAGAAGTGTTCGTAGAGACACATACCATCAGCAAACCATGGGTAGACAGGATAGTCGAAGAAATTGATGCTATAGTTAGAACAGCACATTTCGAAGGGCTACAACTCACCGATATCGATGAGTGTTTAATAAAAAAAGCTTTAGGTAGTCTCCATAAAGACCATGAACTATCCGAAAGTGCCTATAAATACGTAAACACATATTAATACTAGTATCCGATATTATTGTTGCGTCGGGGTCCAAGTATTAGGCTCGTTTATGACTGATTCCAATTTGCGCGGATTAATCTTACCCAGCAGGTAGTCGCGGCCCGCGGTGCCTTACATAGGCTCTGGCGTCATCAGACAGTTTGTGTCGACATCTGCACCCCAGATAGGGTTTAACTGCCTAAATAATCCCGTCAGCGCGCATCCTTGCCTCTACTG
>JAPKCN010000067.1 GCA_028822945.1 Porticoccaceae bacterium
AAGGCGACCACCGAGGCCCCGACCCTTGTCAACCACCAGCACGCGGTGGCCGCGGTCGACCAATTCTCTAGCCGCGCTAAGGCCTGCTAACCCAGCGCCAATCACCAAGATTTCCGTATCGCGCGAGTTATTTTTGGGTATTTGCATCATCTTATGTGCCAGGTTGATGGTGGTGATTATTTACCCCGCGCTCGAGTACGGCAGCGCTGCGAGCAGTAGCGTACTTCGGGCCAGTTTTTGCGCCACTTTTTACGCCATGCAAATGGCAGATTACATACTGCGCAAGTTTTTTGCGGCAGATCCGATTTCTTACGCATAGCACACATAGCCACTAGATCCTCGGTAAGCCTCAAGTTGCAGTTCACTGCCGACCACAGGCGTGATGGCTAGTTGACTATAATTGAAACAGTTTTTTGGGTCTTTTTTCTAGCCGGTGGGATTGCGTGACGAGGCTCGTCAGCCACTGCGTATAAGGCTGCGCCTGGTGAAAAATAGTTCTGATATTTTCGTCGTTGCGCTGCGCACGAAAAGCTCGGCGAAAGGCCGGCGAATAATATAGTGGTTTGCCGAGGTAGACTTGCTCTTTAGCTAGAGCGTGGCGCAGTTCGTTAAATTCTTCACGGCTATCGACCAGATTAGGCAGTACCACCAGCGCCGGTGGTGGTGAGGTATGACGGCTTTCATGGCTATTAAAAAGATCATGCAAGCCGGCCAAGTACTTCTTAGTAGCGAAGATGTCGGCATCGCTGACTGAGGTTGGAATAAGCATGATGTCGCATTGAAACAAGAACGAACTGCGGCCTGGATCAGTGCCCGCTGCACTGTCGAGAACAACAAATCGCTTTTTGAACTGGTTGTTACGCTCGGCATCTATCGTTCTGATAATATTTTCATTGTCCGGTGCGCCGTCAGAAAAATTTAACCGGGCGTCGTTAATTACCGAAAAACGCATGTCGCAGAATCGTCGCAAAGAATCGCTGCTGGTCGCCTGAGGGTCGAGGTCGATCAACTTCACGCTGGCGTCTTGATGGCGCGTCGCTAGTCCCAGGCCCATTAAAAGCGCCAAGGTACTCTTGCCCACTCCACCTTTGGAGTTAGCAAAAATTACCGTTTTCGGTCGAGCGGCGGATCTTGCTCCTGAGCCGGATAGCAAATTGCTCAAAAAAAGTCCTCGGTCATGGTAAAAGTAATTTAGATTTCTAGCTGTTCGCTATCGGTATCCATAGTCAAGCCAGATTTAAAGGCTTCCAATCGGCTTGAAACCTCGGGTGCCGCAACGCCTTGATCCCAATCTGTGGTGATCTCGCCGATGAGTTTTGCGCCCTCTTCGGTCTCAATTGATCCGTACTGAATTTTCCCGCGAATGCGGCCCGAGGCACAGACGGTAAGCTTGCCAGTCAGCGATAAGGTGTCTTCTACGGTGCCTTCGATAGTCGCAGTCTCCCCTGATATATCACCTTGCACAATACCGTCGACACCAACAATCAGGTGTTTAACTGAGACTTTTCCGACGATTTTTCCGTCGATTCGGGCGGTGCCGTCGATGGCCAGTGAAGCACCCTCCAAATGGGTCTGCGGTCCTACATAAAACTCAAAATCTTTGTCGTATTCACTCACTAAAAAATCCTCCAGTGTGTTATCTAAGCCCTTCTCAAGCCATTTCTTGGCCGAATTGCACGAGCGTTTCCGGCGCTCTGGACAAAATTTTACTCAAGTCTATGAGCGAGCGACAGATTTTAGCATAACAAAATCTGACTGTGCTTAATTATTAACTCTTTGTATCTGCGCCGCTCGCGGCAAGCAAATTTTTCAAGTCCACGTCACGTTTTTTGGGCCATAGCTGCGTCGCTCACACTGCTGATACCATTGCACCATGCGCGCTGAGGCTTGAGGCGTAAGGCTGGCCAAGTCGATGTTTGAGGATAATCTGTAGCAGGGTTTTGCCGTCGCTACTCAATGCTTCAACGCGATACCCCGCGGCGCAAAAAAAGTCCATAAAAGTATCAAAATTTTCGATGTTCATACTGCGGTAGGCTCTCTCCATCATATGAAAATCCCTGTCGATACCGATCGGCGGTTGCAGTTGCAAAAAGCTCCGTACTCGTTGGTCGTCAAATACTTCGCCGAGAACCTTTTGCTTATCTTTTTTTGCACTCATGGATGCCCTATTCTCCGCTAGCTTCAATCATACTGGCGAGCTTTTGTAGCAAAATTTGGTTGACTTGCTGGGGGTTGGCTTGACCCCTAGAGGCCTGCATGATTTGGCCCATAAAGCCGCCGAGTTTTTTCTTTCGGCGGTTTTCTTCTGTCGCTAGGTAATCGTCTACCATCGCAGGGTTCTTGCTCAGTACGTCGGTTACCATCTGCTCTAGTGCGCCGCTATCTGAGACCTGTTGCAGACCTCGCTGGCGAATGATCTGGTCGACCTCTCCGGCGCCTGACCAAATACTGTCAAATACTTGCTTCGCCATTTTTCCGGAAATAGTCTGATCCGATATACGCTGGATTAAAATACCTAATTGCCCGGCGTCAATAGGGCTATTGTCGAGTTCTAAGTCCTCGCTATTGAGGCGCCCAATCAGTTCCCCAGTGATCCAGTTCGCGGCGGCTTGGGGGTTGTCACATTGTTTCGCAACGCTTTCAAAATAGCTCGTCAGGTCGATATCGTTGGCGAGTATCTGCGCGTCTTGTTGCGAGAGGGCGAACTGCTCGACTAGGCGCGTTGTTCGCGCCTCTGGAAGTTCCGGTAGGGATTTGCGCAGTCTTTGTAGGCGCTCTTCGGTAACCAAAACTGGCAGCAGATCGGGGCACGCAAAATAGCGGTAGTCATTGGCCTCCTCCTTGCTGCGCATCGAGCGGGCGATCTTGGTATCGCCGTTATAAAGACGGGTTTCCTGAACAATTTTACCACCATCTTCGAGGACATCGATCTGGCGATCAACTTCGCGAATAATCGCTTCCTCCATGAATTTAAACGAGTTGAGATTTTTCGTCTCGGTACGGGTGCCGAGTGTCTCGCTACCTCGAGGACGCACTGAGACATTCACATCAAAGCGCAGCGAACCCTCGGCCATACGGCCATCGCAAATGCCTAATGAGGTCACCAATGCATGCAGTTTTTTGGCGAAGGTAACCGCTTCTATGGCATTCGACAAATCCGGTTCGGTGACAATTTCTATCAGTGGCGTGCCTGCTCGGTTGAGATCGATAGCCGAGTGTTGGCTACTAAAATTTCCCTCGTGGAGAGATTTTCCGGCATCCTCCTCGAGGTGAGCGTGGTGAATTCGCACCACTTTATTGTCGCCATTGGGAGTTTCGATAGTTACGCGGCCGGCGCCAACGATCGGTTTTTCTAACTGCGTGGTCTGGTAGCCTTTAGGTAGGTCGGGGTAAAAATAATTTTTTCGCTCAAATACTGATACCTCTGGAATATCGGCATCGATCGCCAGTCCGAACATCAGAGCAAAATCTACGGCTTGGCTATTCAGTACCGGAAGTGTGCCAGGCATGGCTAGGTCGATGGCACACGCTTGGCTGTTGGCGGGCGCGCCGAACCGGGTGCTGGCACCGGAAAAGATTTTTGTCGCGGTGGCAAGTTGAACATGAATTTCTAGGCCGATGACCGTTTCCCATTGCATCAGTCAAGTCCCTCCGGGTGCTGTGTATGCCAGTTGCTAACCCGCTGCAATTGATGGGCAACATTTAATATCGATGCCTCGTCAAAGTAATTGCCGATCAACTGCAAGCCGACCGGATTACCTTCGACCAATCCACAGGGTATAGACATTCCCGGTAGTCCCGCTAGGTTAGTCGCGATGGTGTAGATGTCCTCTAAATACATAGCCACCGGGTCATCGCCTTTGGCGCCAAATTTAAATGCTGGGGATGGGCAGGTCGGTCCCATGATGACGTCTACCTGCGTAAAAGCTTCGACAAAATCCTGTCGAATCAGCTGCCGAACTTGCTGGGCTTTGCGGTAGTAGGCGTCATAGTAACCGGCTGACAGGCAATAGCTGCCGATCAAGATGCGCCTCTGTACTTCTTCGCCAAAGCCCTCCGCTCGGCTACGGCGGTACATATCCTCTAGGTCTTCGGGGTCTGCGCAGCGATGACCGTAGCGTACGCCATCAAAGCGCGATAGGTTTGCCGACGCCTCGGCGGGGGCTATTACGTAGTAGGCGGGCACCGATAGGTGGCTGTTGGGCAGGCTGATGTCGATTAACTCTGCGCCTAGATCACGCAATGTCGACAGTGAGGACATAACAGCCGCCTCAACCCCAGGATTGAGGCCGGACAAAAAATACTCTTTGGGAATGCCGATTTTTACGCCCGCAACGGAATTGTTGAGTGTCGCTCGGTAGTTTGGTACTGAGCGTTCGACACTGGTGGAATCGCGAGGGTCGTAGCTGGCCATAGCCTGAAGAAGGATGGCGCAGTCCTCGGCGGATCCGGCGATTGGCCCAGCCTGGTCCAAGCTCGAGGCAAAGGCAATCATGCCCCAGCGCGAGATTCTGCCGTAAGTCGGTTTGAGTCCACTGACGCCGCACAGCGCTGCCGGTTGTCGGATCGACCCGCCGGTGTCTGTGGCGGTAGCTGCGGGTGCCATTCGCGAAGCCACCGCAGCAGCCGAGCCACCCGACGAACCGCCGGGTACCCGGCTAATATCCCAAGGATTTTTCACCGGCCCGTAAAAGCTCGTCTCGTTCGAAGAACCCATGGCGAATTCATCCATATTAGTCTTGCCGAGCATAATCGCGCCTGCGCTAGCAAGGTTTTCGACCACCGCCGCGTTGTAGGGTGGTACAAAGCTGTCGAGCATTTTTGAGCCGCAACTGGTCCGCACCCCCTGAGTACAAAAAATATCTTTATGCAGAACTGGAATGCCGCAAAGATCGCCGCCGATGCCGCTGGATAATTGTTTGTCAGCATGCGTGGCAGCCGCCAGGGCACTGTTTTCAGTCACCGTGATCAGGGCATTGTATAGTGGATTGAGTGCGGCGATACGGCGCAAGAAATACTCTGTGAGTTCGCGGCTAGAAAACGCTTTGGAGCGCAGTCCTTCGCCGAGCTCGGCGATCGAAAGTTTGTACATATCAGCTACTCTTACTCGATCACTTTGGGCACCAGATAGAGGCCATCGTGTATATTTTCGCTGAGCTTTTGAAAGGCTTCCTGGTGGTTGGGTTCGCTGATAATGTCATCTCGAAGCAGTTGCGTCGTTTGCAGCGGGTGCGCCATGGGTTCAACGCCTAAAGTATCGGCTGCCTGCAGTTTATCGACGAGGTCGAGCACACTGCTAAAGCGCTCGCTAACGGCCTCTAGGGTTGCGTCATCAATCGCAATCCTCGACAGTGTTGCGAGTTTTTGAATTTGGTCTTTGTCGAGGCTCATGGTACTGTCCGTGGGCAAAAAATGGGTCTTTTTACAAACGCGCTAACGGTATCACAGATGGTAGCTTTAGGTTAAGTGCCTATGGTCGCTGTCGGCCAAATATTTGTCGAATTTACACTGCTGCCGGCCGGTTGGGCGAACTTTGGTGCGTAAATCGCATTAATTACGTGAAAAATCGACCATATAGCGACGCGGTACTTGCCCTGCCAGTTCCTCGCTGTTATCTTCCTTTGATATATTATGTGCGGTTAATGTAGCGCGTTCAAACATCAGTATAAGGGCTGATTTTTCATGATTTTCAAAAAGATCCGAGGTTTTTTTTCCAGCGATTTATCGATCGATCTGGGGACTGCTAACACCCTGATATATGTGCGTGATAAAGGAATTGTTTTGAACGAGCCATCGGTGGTTGCAATCCGTCATCATTTGGGTCAAAAAATAGTCGAGGCGGTCGGTATCGATGCCAAGCGGATGTTGGGTAGAACTCCGGGCAACATTACCGCGATCAGGCCCCTTAAAGATGGTGTGATCGCAGATTTCCAGGTTACCGAAAAAATGCTGCAGCACTTTATTAAGAAAGTTCACTCGGCGACCATTACCAACAATTTTCTGCCGCCCAGTCCGCGAGTGTTGATTTGTGTGCCTTGTATGGCAACCGAAGTCGAAAAGCGTGCGATCAAAGAATCTGCTTTTAGCGCCGGTGCGCGTGAAGTGTTTTTGATCGAAGAGCCTATGGCTGCGGCGATTGGTGCCGGTTTGCCGGTCGAGGAAGCGGTCGGTTCGATGGTTGTAGATATTGGCGGCGGTACCACCGAAATAGCTATTCTTTCATTGAATGGCGTGGTGTTTTCTGATTCGGTCCGTATCGGTGGCGACCGTTTTGATGAGTCGATTGTCAATTTTGTGCGCCGTAAATACGGCAGTGTCATCGGCGATAGCACTGCCGAACGGGTAAAAATTGAAGTGGGAACCGCTTTTATGGCCGAGGAAGTGCGCGAAATTGATGTCCGCGGACGCAATCTTGCCGAGGGCGTGCCGCGCAGTTTTACCTTGAGTAGCGATGAGATTTTGGAGTCCTTACAAGAGCCGCTCGCAGGTATTGTCACTGCAGTTAAGAGAGTACTCGAGCAGTCGCCACCAGAATTGGCGTCGGATATTGCCGACACCGGGATTGTTTTGACCGGCGGAGGATCGCTGTTGCGCGACCTCGATCGTTTGCTCAGCTCGGAAACTGGTTTACCAGTGATCCTTGCGGAAGACCCGCTAACCTGTGTTGCGCGAGGTGGTGGTGAAGCGCTGGATCTTATGAGTACCCACCGCTTAGATGCCCTGACACACGAGATCTAGCCTCGCGCGAGACTAAACCTTACCTGTCGTCAGCACCACTAGAGTAATCCGCAAGGATCATATAGATGTATTCGCCGCTGCTTCGTCGCATATTAATTCTAGCCTTGCTCGCCACGGCGCTAATGATTGTGGATCGATCGACTAGTTGGCTACAGCCGTTTCGCATGGGCGCAGACTATCTCCTTCGCCCGCTCAATTGGATCAGCGGTGTACCGCGCAATATTCAACAGTGGAGCGACTTAAATCTCGCCAACAAAGACCAACTTGCCGATGATAATAAGCGCCTTAGCCAAGAGCGCTTGATATACCGTGGCCGCTTGCAACGGATGTCGGAATTGGCGGCTGAAAATTTGCGCTTACTACAGTTGTTAAACGCTTCAGAATTGCTTGTCGACAGCGTTTTAGTGACTCAAGTGATTGGTGTTTCGCCGACGCCGCAAAGGCATACCTTGACCATCGATCGCGGCAGTGAAGACGGTGCCTATGTGGGCCAGCCACTGCTGGACTCCGAGGGTTTGATGGGACAGTTGGTGACGGTTTTTACTTCTCATAGTGTGGCATTATTAATTACTGATTCGAGTCACGCCTTGCCGGTCAAGGTACTCAGGAACGGTGTGCGCTCGATTGCCGAGGGTAGCGCAGACTTTAACCTTTTGAATCTGCGTTTTGTTTCTCCAACTGCCGATATTAAATTGGGAGATCAACTTTTGAGTTCTGGGTTAGGTGGGCGGTTTCCGGCGGGTTATCCAGTCGGCAGAGTCTCCAGCATCGAGCAAAAACCTGGGTCGGTATTTATGGACATTGAGGTTGACCCCTCTGCTCTGCTCGACCGGAGTACCCATCTGTTATTGGTCTTTACCTCTGACACAAGTAACCGAATGCGTTCTAATTGATGGACCTTTCACCGCGCTCTATGGTGGTTTTCTATGCTCTGTTTATTGCTACTATTTTACAGTTAGTGCCGGCCTATGACGGTTGGATAGACTGGAAGCCGAATTTTATTCTGACCGTAGTAATGGTTCTCATCGTCAATAAGCCACAACACTTTGGCGTGACTTTTGCGGCATTGGTAGGTTTGTTCGCGGATGGCGTGTTCGGCACTACGGTGGGTCAATTTATGCTGATTTTTACGCTTTGCGGAGGGATTGTTTTACTACTCAGTCGATGGACTCACTATTTTGCGTTCTTCTACCGGTTTTTGGTAATATTTTGCATTAGTTTGTTTGCGGCTTTTGCGCAAACTGTGTTGGTCAATCTGCAGGGCTCGCTCATCGCGCTTGATTACCTTCCTGGGATGGCCCTGATGTCGGCGCTCCTGCTGCCATTAGCCGAAAAATTTATGGGCGTGTCGAGGGAGTCCTGAGTTGTGGTAACTGACGCTATAGATCTTTTTTTGGCGTCGGGTTCGCCTCGGCGTAGCCAAATGCTAGCACAGATGGGCGTCAAATTTTCTGTACTCGCCAACGATGTGGATGAATCGTTACAGGCCACCGAAGCGCCGCGCGCTTATGTGTCGCGGCTGGCTATGGCGAAGGCTGAAAGGGGCTTTTCTAATACGTTGTCGTCAATTCCTGTGCTCGGTGCGGACACCGTCGTAGTGCTCGGGCAGCAGATTTTTGGTAAGCCGTGTAATAGTAATGAGGCGCATTCGATGCTGACGGCGCTGTCGGGTCGGGTGCACTCGGTGATCACCGCCGTTGCCGTAACGAATGGTTTAACCACTGCCACGCGCGTATCTACCAGCGATGTTAGATTTCGTAAACTCACTGGCGATGAGCGCCGCGACTATGTAGCAACCGGGGAGCCGATGGGTAAGGCTGGTGGTTATGCTATTCAGGGCTTTGGCGGTATTTTTGTCGAGCATCTAGCGGGCAGCTACAGCGGTGTCGTCGGGTTGCCGGTAGATTTAACCCATCAGCTACTGCAGCTGTTCGGTGTGTCTGTTTGGGGCTCCCTGAGTGATCGGGGTGTGCCGACGTAAAAATCCTGCATCACCATGCATGACTATCCTAGGTTATTGCCGATCCTTAAAAATAACGCGCACATTTACCGCACGCAGGTGGCATACTACGATTTGCGTGCGCATATCAGCTTACGTTGATTATCAGCTAGGATTTTAGTGGGTTGAGTGGCTTTTTTTATAGGTTT
>JAPKCN010000068.1 GCA_028822945.1 Porticoccaceae bacterium
GGTGCGGCGCTCAACATTGCGTTGGATTATTTATTTATCGCGGTGTACGACTGGGGCCTTGCCGGCGCGGCCTTCGCCACCGGCGTGTCGCAGGTGGTGTCGACGCTCGTGTTGCTAAGTTATTTTTTCAATCCGCAGAGACTCCTCAGATTCGGCTTTAGGCAGGACAACTGGATCGAGGTTTTGCAGGCGGCCTATAACGGCGTTTCCGAATTTATCAATGAGGTGTCTGGCGGCATTATTGCATTTATATTTAATTGGATGTTGATTCAGCGCGCAGGAGTCGAGGGCGTTGCCGCAATCACCGTCGTCAACTATTTATTAATGGTCGGTTTCATGGCATTTTTTGCGATCTCTGACACTATTCAGGTGATGGTGTCGCAGAATTTTGGTGCTCGCAACCCGCAGCGTATAAATGCATTTCTACAAACTGCCGCAGTTGCTGTCATCGTTATCGGAGCGCTCTGTATCGCCGTACTCCTAACCGCAAGCGAAGCACTTATCTTGCTATTCCTCGACGATCAGCCAGGGCAGGGCGGTGATACGTTATTACTCGCACTGACTTTCGTTAACTATGTCTGGCCACTGTTTTTGTTTGCTGGCGTAAATATGCTGATCTCCGGCTATTTGACCGCTATCCATAGGCCTTTTCAATCCGGCGTGATCGCCGTTTGTCGCAGCCTAGTGTTACCTGCCGGTTTGCTGATAGTTTTTTATAGCTTTCTCAGCGACTACCAGTTTGTCGCTGCGCTGCCTGTCGCCGAAGGTCTGACTTTTGTGTTAGCAACGGTTATGTATTTGCGCCACATGCCGATGCGAGCGCTCCGCGACGAACACCCTCGCGGTTTTGATACCGATTGATACTTCGTCTTACTTGGTTAAATCTCGGCTATTGGTGGGCGAATGGTTGGGTACAGTCGAGTAAACAGTCTCTAACTCGACCGGTCAACTAGCTTAGTAATGGCCATCCGTCAGTACGATGCGGTGGTAATCATCAGAAAAAATAAAAATAATATTACCTTTACCTTTACCTTTACCTTTACCTTTACCTTTACCTTTACGTAAAGGTAATATTATAATCTATACGTTGCAGGTTGACGGTCAAACCCTATGTCCGAATATAGCATCTCACAACTGTCGCGCGAGTTTGATGTCACCACGCGCACCATTCGTCACTACGAAGAACTCGAGTTGATTGCGCCGGCGCGGCGCGGACAGACTCGGATTTACAGTGCCGCCGACCGCACGCGTCTAAAATTGATTTTACGAGGCAAGCGTCTTGGCTTGTCGCTAGAGGACTCGCGCGAGATTATCGACCTCTACGAACCGGGTAAAACCAATATTGACCAGCTCAATACATTGATCGGTGCGATTCAGACGCAGCGGCGCAAGCTCACCCGCCAGCTCGACGATATTGGCAGTTTGTTAAAAGATCTCAATCGTGCCGAAGTCGACTGCGTCGAGGCCCTCAAATCCAATGGACCGAATAATCTATGAATACCTCATATCCCAGTTTAAATTTTAATCTTGGCAGTGACATTGATATGTTGCGCGATAGTGTTTATCAGTTCTGTGCCGATGAGATCGCTCCGCGTGCCAGTCTTATTGATCAGAGTAACGATTTCCCCATGGATCTATGGCGCAAGCTAGGTGATATGGGGCTGCTCGGCATCACGGTTAGCGAAAAATACGGCGGCTCCAACATGGGCTATCTTGCCCACAGTGTAGCGATGGAGGAGATATCTCGGGCATCGGCTTCGGTTGGCCTATCTTATGGCGCACACGCTAATTTATGCGTCAACCAGCTGTATAAAAATGGTAGTCAGCAGCAAAGGGCCACCTACCTACCTAAACTTTGCTCGGGCGAGCATATAGGGGCGCTGGCGATGAGTGAGCCGAATGCCGGGTCGGACGTCGTCAGCCTGCAACTCAAAGCGCAGCGCCACGGTGATCACTATGTGTTAAATGGCAACAAAATGTGGATCACCAACGGGCCGGATGCTGACACTTATATTATTTATGCCAAAACTGACAGTGCGGCCGGCTCCAAGGGTATTACTGCATTTATTGTCGAGCGGGATACGCCAGGATTTTCGCGCCAGAAAAAACTCGATAAGCTCGGTATGCGCGGGTCGAATACCTGCGAGTTGGTGTTTCAGGATTGTCTGGTGCCAAGCGCCAATATACTTGGAGGTGAGGGGCGTGGCGTGGCGGTGCTAATGTCTGGTCTGGACTACGAGCGTACGGTGCTCTCCGGCGGCCCGGTGGGTATTATGCAAGCCTGTTTAGATGTCGTGTTGCCCTATGTTCACCAGCGTCGCCAGTTTGGTAAAGCGATTGGCGAGTTTCAATTGATGCAGGGTAAGATCGCCGATATGTATGCCGAACTCAACGCTTCGCGGGCCTATTTATACGCTGTAGCGCGCGCCCTCGACCTCGGCCAAGACTCGCGTAAAGACGCCGCTGCGGTGATTTTATACACCGCCGAAAAAGCCACGCAAATGGCCTTGCAGGCGATTCAGGCACTCGGAGGTAACGGTTATACCAATGAGTATGCTGCCGGTCGACTGTTGCGCGACGCCAAGCTCTATGAGATTGGCGCGGGTACCTCCGAGGTGCGGCGCATGTTGATTGGCCGCGAACTATTTTCCGAGAGCGTCTAGCCTATGGCCATTATCCAATCAAAATTAAATACCCATAGCGCAGATTTTGTCGCCAACAGCGCAGCCATGCAGACCCGCGTCGACGATCTGCGCAGCACCCTCGAGAGGATTTCGTGTGGTGGCGGGAGCGCTGCCTGCGAGCGCCATATTGCCCGCGGTAAGCTATTGCCGCGCCAGCGGGTACAGGCACTACTCGATCCTGGTTCGCCTTTTTTAGAGTTCTCAGCGCTGGCGGCGCACAACGTATATGGCGAGGATGTTGCGGCCGCCGGGATCATCACTGGGATCGGCCGCGTGAGTGGCTTGGAATGTTTAATTATCGCCAACGATGCGACGGTTAAGGGCGGTAGTTACTACCCATTAACCATTAAAAAACACCTTCGCGCCCAGGCGATTGCTGCTGAAAATCATCTACCTTGTATTTATCTGGTGGACTCCGGCGGTGCTAACCTGCCGCGACAGGACGAGGTATTTCCCGATCGCGAGCACTTTGGTCGGATATTTTTTAATCAGGCCAATATGTCGGCTGCCAATATTCCCCAAATCGCGGCGGTGATGGGTTCATGCACCGCCGGCGGTGCCTATGTTCCGGCAATGGCTGACGAGTCGATTATTGTCGCACGGCAGGGGACCATCTTTCTCGGCGGGCCACCGCTGGTCAAAGCCGCCACTGGTGAGGTGGTGAGTGCCGAGGAACTCGGCGGCGGCGACGTCCACTGCCGCACCTCTGGAGTCGCCGATCATCTGGCCAATAACGATCAGCATGCCCTCGATCTGGTCCGCCGCGCGGTCGCCCGTCTAAATCGAGTCAAGCCGTTGCAAGGGGATATTCGTGCGGCGCACGAACCGGTCTATGCGCTTAGCGAAATCTACGGTGTGGTGCCGGTGGATGCCCGTGTTGCCTATGATGTGCGCGAGATCATAGCTCGGCTGGTCGATGGCTCTGAATTCGACGAATTTAAGGCTCTCTACGGCACTACCTTAGTTTGCGGTTTCGCTCGTATGTTGGGTTATCCGGTCGGGATTGTCGCGAATAACGGCATACTATTCGGGGAATCTGCGCAGAAGGGTGCGCACTTTGTTGAACTTTGTGCCCAGCGCAAGATTCCGCTGCTCTTTTTACAAAACATCAGTGGTTTTATGGTCGGCAAGCAATACGAGAATGCCGGCATCGCCAAACATGGCGCGAAGATGGTGACCGCGGTGGCGACCGCCAATGTGCCTAAATTTACGTTACTAATTGGCGGCTCTTTTGGCGCCGGTAATTACGGTATGTGTGGCCGTGCCTACGACCCGCGATTTTTATTTATGTGGCCCAATGCACGTATTTCGGTTATGGGTGGTGAACAGGCTGCTGCGGTTTTGGCACAGGTAACAGGCGACAAACGCCAGCGCGATGGCGGCGATTGGAGTGCCGCGCAAGAAGCCGAATTCAAACAGCCGATCATCGACGATTATGAGCGTCAGGGCCATCCCTACTATGCCTCTGCACGACTATGGGACGATGGTGTGATCGATCCTGCGGATACCCGAATGGTACTTGGCTTGGCTATTTCGGCAAGCTACAACCGGCCGATCGGCGAGACCAAATTTGGCATCTTTAGAATGTAATAGGCCAGTCTGATGGCATGTTATCGGATGGGAGAGCAAGGCGGCTGGTTAGCCCTCGCGCTGGTCGACCAACCGAATATCTCAAGGTCCTCGTTAAAATCAACGACAAAACAGTAAGTAAAAAATAGGAAAAATAGCCATGGATACAGTCATTTGTATAACTGACAGTCGCGGTGTGGCCACGGTGTGGCTCGACAATCCAATTAAACACAACGCCTTTGATGAGCAAACCATCGCCCAGTTAGATTGTGCGTTTCAGGCTGTTGCCGCCGACAAGCGGGTGCGCGTCATGCTGCTGGCATCGCGCGGCAAGAGTTTCTGTGCGGGTGCCGATATCGCTTGGATGGCACGTATGGCGAACTATAGTCACGCAGAAAATTTGCGCGACGCCGAGGCCTTGGCGGCTATGCTGGCGAGTCTGGCGCAGATGCCACAACCAACTATTGCCCGCGTTCAAGGCGCAGCTTTCGGCGGCGCCGTGGGACTGGTGAGTTGCTGCGATATGGCTGTGGCTGCGACTGAGGCACGCTTTTGTCTGAGTGAGGTAAAGATCGGTCTACTGCCAGCGACAATCAGTCCTTATGTGATAGCTGCGATTGGCGCACGCGCGGCGCGCCGCTACTTTACCACTGCGGAAGTTTTCGATGCGCAGCGCGCAGCGCAGTTGGGGCTGGTCAGCGAGGTGGTCGAGAGCGTGCAACTCGATCGACAGATCGAGGTTTTAATTGCTGCGGTATTAGCGAATGGTCCCGAGGCGGTGATGGCGGCAAAACAGTTGGTGCGCGATGTCAGTGGCCAGCCCATCGACAGCTCATTGATCGACAGCACCAGTCGTGCTATCGCCGACATCCGCATCAGTCAACAGGGTCGAGAAGGTTTGTCAGCTTTTTTGCAAAAACGCCAGCCCAAGTGGCAAGTGGAGTAAAAGTTGCCATGTTTAAAAAACTACTGATTGCCAATCGCGGTGAAATCGCCTGCCGGATCATCGCTACTGCACGGTCTATGGGGATTTCTTGCGTGGCCGTTTATAGCGATGCCGATCGCTCGTCTCGGCACGTCAGATTGGCCGATGAGTGCGTGTATATAGGGGCATCTGCGGCAAGTGAATCCTATCTAGCGATCGATAAGCTAGTTCGGGCAGCGCTGGATAGTGGCGCTGAGGCGATTCATCCAGGCTATGGCTTTCTGTCCGAAAATGCCGACCTGTGTCGTCAGTGCGCGCGTGCTGGACTGGTATTTATTGGTCCCTCGGCTGCGGCCATCGAGTCTATGGGCTGTAAATCTACCGCTAAAACCTTGATGGAGGCAGCCGGTGTGGCGACAGTCCCGGGCTATCACAGTGACGACCAAGACCCGCAGGTGTTAGCGAATGCGGCGGCTACAATCGGCTACCCAGTGCTACTCAAGGCCGTCTGCGGCGGCGGCGGTAAGGGTATGCGCGTGGTATCTAGTGAGCGCGACTTTGATCAGGCACTGGCGGCGGCTATGCGCGAGGCCAAGGCGAGCTTTGACGATTCCCGTGTGCTTCTAGAAAAATATTTGTGCAAGCCGCGACATATAGAAATTCAGATATTTTGCGACAGTCATGGACAGGCTGTGCATCTGTTCGAGCGCGATTGTTCGCTGCAGCGGCGCTATCAAAAAGTCATTGAGGAGGCGCCTGCGCCGGGTATTGATGCCGATTTGCGCGCACGTATGGGCGCAGCGGCCATAGTTGCAGCACAAGCGATCGACTATTGCGGCGCCGCAACCGTAGAATTTTTAGTCGATGATCGTGGCGCATTCTTTTTTATGGAAATGAACACCCGTCTGCAGGTCGAACATCCGGTGACCGAGATGATTACCGGACAGGATCTCGTCGAGTGGCAACTGCTAGTGGCTGCGGGCGAGCCATTGCCGTGCGCGCAAAACCAGTTGCAGTTCGACGGTCACGCTTTTGAAGCGCGGATTTATGCCGAAGACCCAGAGCGCGATTTTATGCCAGTTAGCGGGTGCGTCGAACGGTTGTATCAGCCGTCGGAAAAAGGACGACATGTGCGGATTGATAGCGGCATCGACCAGGGCGACGAGGTGGGCATCTACTACGACCCTATGATCGCCAAGCTGATCGTCTGGGACTGCGACCGCGAACGCGCTTTGCGGCGTTTGCAACAGGCGCTTGGCGAATACCGTATCGTTGGTATGACCACCAATGTAGGCTTTCTCTACAACCTTGCCAGCAGTTGCGCGCTACGTGCCGGTGAGGTCGATACTGGCTTTATTGAAGAGCATGCGGATGAGATTTTTCGTCGTCGGCGAGTGGATATTGAGTATGCCGCGCCACTCGCCGTAGGGGTGCTTGTGCAGCAGTGCAAGAGGCGCGCGCAGTTGGCTGCTGAGCGTTCGCGGGAGCCTGGTTCGCCGTGGTTTTCGACCGACGGTTGGGGCTTGCCCGAGCGCGTTTTAGAGGTGCAAATACAGTCCCAACATCGCTCTATAGGGGTTTCTTTGGCGATCGATCTCGGCGCGGCTTGCGCGATCACCACTGACGCCGGTTTTGATCTGGTTACGCCAGAGGGATTTTTTCAGTGTGCCGAGGTTCCGCCAGACCTCGGTTGCGATCTTGGCGACGTCACTGGCGAGTGTTTTACTGCACCGATGAACGGCACTGTGGTGACATTGATGTGCGCGCCGGGTGCATTGGTCAGCGCGGGTGATACCTTGCTGGTGATCGAGGCGATGAAAATGGAGCACGCCATTCTTGCGCCGTGCGGAGGAACGGTCTCTGAGTTCTATTGTCAAACTGGCGATCGCGTTGATGGCGGCGCCACGCTATTGGCGTTCGAGTCGAACCAATGAACTACCCCAAAGCAGTGCGGATTGTCGAGGTCGGCCCTCGCGATGGTCTGAAAACGAAGCTGCTAGCCTGAGCGTTAAGGCTAAGCTGGCTTTGGTTGAGCAGTTAACCGCCGAAGGACTTAGCCTCATCGAGGCCGGCAGTTTTGTGAGTCCTAAATGGGTGCCGCAGATGGCTGGCAGCGATGAGGTTTTTAGGCGTTTCACGGTATCCCCAGTGACGACTTACACTGCGTTCACGCCGAATATACAGGGCTTGCAGCGCGCCATCGCATGCGATGTTCGTGAGATTGCAGTATTTGCGGTTGCATCAGATAGTTTTAGTCGAAAAAATATCAACCGCTCGATCGCCAAGAGTCTGCAACGCTTTGCGTCCGTTGTGGCCCAGACACAGGCGATTGGTATCGCAGTGCGCGGTTATATATCGCGTGTTTTGGGTGCCCCTAGGAGGACGCGGTTGCCCCTGGTCGAGTGCTTTGATGAACTTCTTGCTATGGGCTGTCGGCACTGCCGTGTCGATCGATCTATTATTAACGCATTTATTGCGCGCAAGTCCCGCCGATAAACTCGATATGTACGTTTGTGATACCTATGGGCAGGCGCTTTGCCAATATACTGATTGCGCTGCAGATAGGTATTTCAGTGGTCGATAGTGCGTGGCGGGTCTTGGTGATTGTCCCTATGCGCGCGGTGCATCGGGCAATGGCGCAACCGAGGATCTGGTGTATTTGCTCGACGGGCTAGGCATCGAGCTCGGGGTCGATTTGAACCGACTGATCGCGGCCGGGACTTGGGTATGCGGGCAACTGGTTCGCGCGTAGGTGTGGCGCAAGCTTAGACAGGCCATGACACTCTCAATGGCCGAGCACCTGTTACATATGCTTTAAAAAAGCGGATCTTTCACAACTTTTGTAGGACTTTTTTATACCGTTACATATCAGTCTTTGCACACTACACGAAGACCCCTCTCGACAAGATTTATGTATCCAAGCTAGCCGCTGGCAAATAGCGATTACCTTGCCTCTATCTATCGCCTCCACAGCAGCTATTTAGCGCCGGTCGATCTGGCTATCGCCCTCGCAGGCGACTAACTCGGCGGCATTAGAGTTAGTTTTTTGGTTGATGAGCGCTCTGGGCGAATCGCGGGCGGTCAGATTGCGCCTCAGACAGTGGTTCGACAGTGCGCAGTGAAGTCAGACTGCGCTGCGCTAATGTTTGATACTCCTCTGTGCCACGAGTTTTCCAGGCGACTTCTTTGGCACTTAGTTGGCGCCGAATCTGGGCTGGATTTCCCGTCACCATGCTGCGAGCTGGGCAGCTAAAGTTAGTTTTGACAAACGCTGTCGCGCCAACCAGAGATTCCTCGCCAATCACGACCCCATCCATAATGACCGCATGCATACCGATTAAGCTATTAGTGCCTATATGGCAACCATGAAGAATTGCACCGTGCCCGATATGGCCATTGCTCTCTACCGTGCAGTCTTTGTTAGGAAAGCTGTGCATGACGCAGTTGTCTTGAATATTACTACCGTGGTGCAATTCGATTCGACCAAAGTCACCGCGCAATACTGCATTAGGGCCAACAAAACACTGCGCGCCTAGAATAACGTCGCCGATCAGGACTGCCGTAGGGTGGATAAAGGCGCTGTCTGCGACTACGGGGATAAGGTTTTCGATAGCAT
>JAPKCN010000262.1 GCA_028822945.1 Porticoccaceae bacterium
GCGCCTGACGACGACCATGGCCGCCGCTGATGTCACAGGTACTCTGGAAGATGCCCTGCGGGCAACGGGACTGTCTGAGGCGAGAGTGCGGCATAAGCCGCGACTACTATCGGATAATGGCCCTTGCTATATCAGTGGTGAACTCAAATCCTGGCTCAAGAGCCAGGACATGGAGCATACCCGTGGTGCGCCGTATCATCCACAGACCCAGGGCAAGATCGAGCGCTATCACCGTTCAATGAAAAACGTGGTTAAGCTAGAGAATTATTACTATCCGTGGGAGCTGGAAAAGGCCATTGCCGAGTGGGTCGAGCATTACAACAATGAGCGATACCATGAGTCATTGGACAACGTGACACCGGCAGATGTTTATGAAGGCAGACGAAACGACATTCTGGATCGACGTGCAGTGGTAAAAATTAAGACGCTGACGCGGAGAAAAATACACAACCTGCAATTAGCAGTCTAGACTGGAGAAGCAAGCGGCAGAAAACCGTCTCTTAGAAAACGGCCCCATTGGTGCCATATGGTCTGACGACGTACAGTTTACAGTAACTGGTGTGGCTGTCGCTGGAGGAGCTGCTGCTTCCGCGGTGACACTTCCTGTTGGGCCAGTGCTAGGCGTAAAGGTTACGTCATTCCGTCCCGCAGCGCCTTGAGCATAGGTGATGCTCGCTAGCTTGGGAGTGACGGTAAACGTTGCGGGGCTGAATATTCCGAAATCTCTCAAAAACGGGGGGCTGGTGAGGACGCTGTTGTCGAAGAAAGCAGCATTCTCAATGAGCGTCATGCTGTCTGGAAAGGTCTCGCTGGGGTGGCCTAGTGCCTGCCCCTTGGCATAGCGGTAGGCATCGGCAGGGCTGCTTACGGTGCCAAAAACATAGGCATCACCCGAGTAGCCCTTGTGCACATGCAGATCGCCGAAGTAACCATTACGGTCGGGGTTGACGTAATAGGTGATGCCACGGAAATCAAAACTTTCCGCCAATGCCTGAGCCGACAGCATCGAAATGAGCAAGAGTGCGAATGATGCGAGCACGCCACGCTGTGGTGCTGTTGTAGTTCGGGTCATTGGGAAGGTCATCCTTGATCGATAGATATGTATGAATAGAATGCAGCTTTCTGCAAGAGTAGAGTTGGTTACAGCCTCATCGAACTGATCTGAGTCGATGCGAAACTGATAATAAATCCCCTCGTCCCAGAAAGTCAACAGATTTTATAATGCATAAAAATTGTTAGAAAGTTAAAGTTGTTGGTTAGTTAAATCTGCAACATGGACTGTCATCAAAAAAATCGCATAAAAACGATACAAAATCGCATAAAAACGACTAGAAACTATAAAAAACAGGTCGACGTGGTTCAAAGAGTGCCGATCAATGTTTTTATCCATCGACCAAACAGCTATTCGCCGTGAAAATAGAATGGTCATTACCTGGTGGGTGGTATGTTGGGCGTCACGACTGTGTTGCTGCGCTTTGGGACACGCACTGCCGCGGAGGTTGCCGCAGCGAACAACCGTGGTTATCAAAAATTACCGACTAAGATTTGGGCCAATATGGCTGACAGAAAAAATCTATTAACGCCCGAAGAGCTCAATGCATTAAGCTAAACCGGCTCTTGCTCTTACTAGTGATGACTGAATCCCACCGTTCTAAAGTCTGTCTGAAGCTAGGTCCATTCAATCTTGTAAAGTTATGATTGAATCGATAAAAACAATGGCCACGTTTGACTATGCTGCCCGGGAGAGGAATGCCCATGAGAGCAGTAGCACCTGAAACTACCGTGTCACCCAATTTCACCACCCGAGCTCTGTAAAATAGTGCGCTTAAAACTGATGCCGGAACTTATGGCAACTTGTTTTGAGATAGGGTTTCATTACAATACTAGGAGTAAGCGAGCTATAACTCAGACCCCCTATATTAGAGTCATTTACGCCTTTAAAACAATGAATGGATCGGCTGATTTTACATAGTCGTATTCAGTATTACATACTCTCGCATATTACACTTAGGAACCTGCTTCGAATTTTTAATGCGAAATTTTCAAACTTATTCCAATGACGTCTCAAGTATTGGCTTGCATAACCGTCTGCTGTATAGCTCGGGCATTGTCAGTCACGCACTCAAAGAGGCGGCAATGGGTGTCTTTGTCCTGCTTTACTACAAGCAGGTGCTGGGCCTGTCGGGGACGCTGACCGGTCTTGCCATCGGTATTTCAATTATCTGGGATGGTATCAGCGACCCACTGGTTGGCGCCTCTTTGAGTGCGTGACTGGCAATACCCGAGCTATACAGCAGACGGTTATGCAAGCCAATA
>JAPKCN010000263.1 GCA_028822945.1 Porticoccaceae bacterium
ATGGCGAACGCATTGCCAATGCTAGAACTTCTTTAATCAGTGCTTTCGGCACTGGATCGGGTTTATAGCCACGAATACTGCGGCGACCGAGTAGGACATCATCATACTGCACTATTGGAATCTCTCTGTGTGAATAGACCGACAGTGTACGGGAATAAGTGGGGTCGGAGCAAAATGAATCTTAGGGGTAATTTACGCTGTCCCTTTACTCTGACCCCAATTCTTGTTTTGAAGTCGCCGCGTATTTTTTAACAAAGGGCACGAGAACGTCTAGTATTTCTGGAAGATACGGCGCGAACTTAAATGAGGAATTGTCAATAAGTGTGGTCGCAGCTCTTGTATTTGTGACCGGATGTAAATTGTCGCTGTATTGGTCGTGGTGAAGGATGAGTGTAGCGGGCACATTGAGCGCGGCCAGTTCTTCGTCTTGCATACCCAGCGCTGTTTGGTAACGCGTCGCTTGCAAATGTTCTCCAGAAGTTTTCATCGCCGAAAGGAAATCGGCGATGTCGGCATTAAAGAAACGCGCCCGATTCTCCGGTGTGTTGCGAGCAAGGTAGGCGCTCCAAAGTTCTGTTTGCGCCAGCTCTTGCATCGTTGTTAGGGGTAAAGCGCCGATGTGGCGCCTAGTCGCGAGTTTTTCCTCCGGTAGATATTTAAAGAAATAATCTTCTGATAAACGCGCCGCCGCGTAGGGGCCACCGGAGAGTGGTGCGATGACGAGTGCGGCAATGTCATCCGGATAGCGTGAAGCTAAAATCATGTTGGAGCGAGCACCGGAAGACATGCCATATAGAGCGGTTGGGGCTACACCAAGACGTTTGATCAGAACGTGAAGATCCTCTCCTTCTTCAACCATTTGCGGCTCGCTACCGAAGGTCACTTGTGACAGGCCTAAATTGCGGCGATCATAAATAATGACTTTTAACTCCGGTGCCGCCGCTGCTACATTTCGCGCAAAACTGCGAAAGCCATTCGTGTCACCGTTACCACCTGGAGTCAGAATCAGAGGAATGTTGGCATTGGGATTGTAGATTTCGACGTGCAGCGTTACATCACGCTCAGGCCTGAGATTAATAGCATGAGTCTGCATCTTCACGTTTTCGGCGTTTGCAGCGGGTAGCGCGTTAAAGTACACCTCGTACCACGTATTGTTAGCGGCGCCGCGAAATAGCGTGACGTCCATTTCATCATTTTGAACGTCGACGACTTTTTCAGCGCTCCCCGCGTTAGCGCTGGATAATGGCAACAGCGTTGTGACGAGCAACGTGGTAAGTTCGGTGGCGAGCGTAGTGCAATTATTCAAAAAATATCGCCCTATACATATCGATTGGTAGGTACCTCGTCAAAAGCGTCTAACATACGCTACCTTCGGCTGAGGTAATGACAATCGCAAAGGATGCGTTTGCCTTGGCACGCAATGGGAGATTTCAACTGCAGGTTATGTGCCTCCCCGCGAATTAATACCAAATAGCTCGTCAACATAGCTGCGAAATGGGTCAGCAAAGGCAACTTTGTACTTTCGCCAAAATTCGACATAACCCTCTTTTTGAGAGATCTCTTCGCGATAATATGAATCTGCCCCCATCCAAATCTCCGGCGGAATAGACTCATCTATATTTTGATAGTAGAGGTACTCCCAACCGTTGTACTGAATGAAGTAAAAGTTGTGACAGCGATTAAGCATTGACTGTGGCAACCCTCCTTCAGCCGAATCACACTTCACTATAATTTCAGCAAGATCAGCATTCTCAACCGTGAGCATAAGTGGCTCTTGAGTAAGTTCTAGTGCATTAAAGTGGGCCTGGCTCCGCAACAATTTATTATTGTCGGAAAGTTGCACAGCAAGATAGATTAACGACACGAGTACTGCGACGCCGCCGATGATTTCTGCGATATGAGCCAAGTTTTGCAGGTTCATCTTCTTCAAACCAATATCTCTCCATGAATTACTGACACATAGCACCGGTTAAATTGGGCGTCGCCAACAGCGCAGCGTTCAAGTGAGCTTGCGAGCGAATTGAACTGTTTGTTATGTTTTGGTTGGACATACGAACTCTTCAGACCGGATTACAGTCGATTATATATTGAGACAAGCAACCGGTCCCGTTAAAAAGCCTGTAAAGATTAGAGTCCAACTAAGCGTGCTTAGATCTGAATGTATCATGTGCCCGGTAATCATCGTCATGGCTTGCATGAGCAAAGTGTACTGCGGTGATACATATGATTCAAAGAATACCAAAGGTAGCTGCACTGGAAATTACAATTTTATTTGCTTCGATATTCATGACGCCTTTCGATTTAGG
>JAPKCN010000264.1 GCA_028822945.1 Porticoccaceae bacterium
CAAAATGCCGACCACCAATACCGTCGGCAATGACCACCAGACGACTATCCTCGCGCACCTCGACAGTGTCTTCATTTTTACGTTTGACACGGCCCCGGTGGCTGCGCGAGCAAAATTCCATGTTAAAAGCCTTAAGCGTTCTGACGAGTTTACCCGAAGTTACCCGAACAGCGGAAACTTACTGCCCGTTGCAGTATGCGAACATCGGCTAAAATAACGTCAATGGAGCGTTAATCGACCGTCTGCCCATTAATCAACAACAGTTTTTTTACCGCGAGTCAGCGCACCGCCCTGTGTTGCGCGATATCTGTCAATAGTTTGTTAAGGCATATTTAGGCTAATTTTAAGCTGTGCTTAAAGTACCGATAGCATGCTAAGATTAATCCTTTGCAATTCATTGATGGGGTAGAGTCACGTGGGTAATAATGTTCTAAAAGTCATCAAGGGCTTGAGTTGGACTACCGAAATCAGTGAAAAGATTATTTTAGGTGTGATTGGTATTGCCACTTGCATTGCTTCTGCGCAATACGCATACGCCATGTTTATCGCCCGCGAAGTTCTCCTAGCCGACCTTTTCATGCTGTTTATCTATGTCGAAATCATCGGCATGGTCGGCGCGTTTTATACCACTAGCCGAATACCGGTAACGCTGCCAATTATTATCGCCATTACTGCTCTGTGCAGACTGATTGTTATGCAGAGTAAAGAGATGGATGCCTTTGTGGTGCTCGGTGAAGCTGGCGCGATCCTCATTCTATCGGTGGCTGCATACATTATGAGTATGAAAGACAAAATTAGTTTAGAAAAGAAAAAGAATCTCCGAGACGGCAATTAACGCGCCAAAAGACACCGCCGTACGCGCGGGTGTTTGTCACTGACGCAGGTAATTCTCTAAAGCGAGACGAAACCACGGCACCCCGCGAAGACACTTTACAAAGAGACCTATTTGACACTCGATGATTGCTCGCTTGAACAGCGTTTTTAGGGGCAATAAGCCACCAACGGCTGACGATACACCTTTCAACAGCGCACCCTCTCAGTCCACTGCACCAGCATGCGCGATATTGATATGCGCAACACCTCGGTAAGCTCGGTAAATATTGTCGGATCATCGACTGTTGCAGGCATTCGCCAAACCTCGCCATCGGTAATCTTGCGTAGCGTCGCGTCGCGTCGCGCGCAAGATTTTTCCGGAGTATGTTTTTGGTAGTCGCGCCACCACATGACAGGTTTTAAACGCCACAACTGGCCCGATGTGCTGACGAACGCGCGCCACTAACTCTGCGGTGATTTCGGAGTCAGGGCGCGTAACCAGAGTATTTAATACCACCAAGCCAATGGGCAACTGACCTTTTAAATAATCAGACACGACAAGCATAACGCATTCTGCGACCTCATTATGACTCGCCAACACCTCTTCGATCGCACCAGTAGACAGGCGGTAACCCGCTACATTGATAACATCGTCGGTGCGCGACATAACAAACACATTGCCACCGCCGCTGATATAACCGGCGTCGCCCGTTTCATAATAACCGGGGAAATGGCTAAAGTACGCTTTTTTTTACCGCTCACTGGCATTCCACAACATGATAAAGGTGCCCGGCGGCAACGGCTGTTTAATCACCAGCGCACCGACCTGACCAACCGGCAAACGATCGCCATGATCATCCAATATCTGCATATCGAAGCCCGGCACCGGACGACTTGAGGACCCTGGAACGATGGGTAAAGGCCGCAAACCGAGGCAGTTGGTACAACTCGGCCAGCCGGTTTCGGTGCGCCAGCAATGGTCGATAACCGGCACATCACGGTGCTCCTGAGCCCATAACAGTGTGTCTGGATCACAGCGTTCGCCGGCTGGTAACAGTGCTTGAAGGCCTTTGATAGAGTAATTCTCCCTGCGGGTTCTCGCGTTTAATCGCGCGCAATGCAGTCGGCGCAGTAAACATGACCTTGACGTCATACTCGTCAGTCAATCGCCAGAATGCCGCAGGATCGGGTGTGCCTGCAGGTTTACACTCATAAAGCAGGGTCGCATTGCCATGGATCAGAGGGCCATAGCCGATATACGAATGACCCACAACCCAACCAACATCGGATGACGCCCACTAGCTATCGCCAGGTTGAACATGGTAGATATGGCGCATATTCCACTTTAAGGCAACCATACTGTCGCCGGTATCGCGCGCCACACTCTTGGACTGTCCTGAAGTCGCTGAAGTCGCTGAAGTCGCTGAAGTCGCTGAAGTCGCTGAAGTCGCTGAAGTATAGAGTATATATAGCGGATCATTGGCTCG
>JAPKCN010000265.1 GCA_028822945.1 Porticoccaceae bacterium
ACCGCACCGCACCGCAGACGCTGGTGCCAACCCCAAATGGAATCACCGCCATATTGTTCTTTGTCGCATAAGCGAGGATCTGTTCAATATGACTCTCGTCGCGCGGAAAACACACCCAATCCGGCGGATTATCGATCTGCCGAAGTAACATACGAACTAAATCTGCATAGGATTTTCCAAAACTGTGCATCAATCTATCGTATGTCGATACTGACGTAAACGCTTGAAACACCGAAGGAACACTGACTCGCGGTGGCGGTAACTGAAAATCGCAGAGTTCCGGAGCAGGAATTACTACACTGCCGCCTGGAATCAATTGTTCTATCATCAGATCGATCAATTGCATCTCCACAGAACTCAGATTCTCGTTGGCACAACCCCACCACCAAAAGCGCAAATCAGAGCGCTCCGAGCCGACTTTCTCGCTCGTATATGACAGCCGTATTGCCCCCGTTAAAGTCTTGCCAGCGAATTAAGATGACGCTCGCACGGGTTTAATCTACCATCGAGATCGCAATTAGAACTCACATCTACTCGACTAAAACTCAATTATAGCGTCAGTTTAATCGCAAAGAACATCGGCTATGCTCTGCATCCATGAAGTAATGGCTAGCGGATTAGTAAACCCTCTTTAGAGTCTTGAGAAGCGCGTTTAACGATCGAATTCTGTCCTACGCTTAATCCGCCATACGTTGTGAATACGTGGGTTGCGACGAAAATCAATATCCAGCGTATCGACGGTGATATTCTCCGCGGAAAACTGCTGGGCGATCAGTGCATCGAGCTTGAACTTTCTAAAATTGTTAGAAAAATACAAGGTGCCTCCAGATGCCAATTTACTCATAGTATCGCGGATAAGTTCGCCATGATCGCGTTGAATATCTAATGAGGATTGCATTTTTTTTGAGTTAGAAAAGGTTGGTGGATCCAGCAGTATAAGATCGTATAGTGCAGATTCGCCTTCCTCCTGAGCTTTTAGCCACTCCAAACAATCGACACGCAATAATCGGTGTCTATCGACCGAAAGCTGATTCAGTTCATAATTACGTGCCGCCCAATCGAGATAGGTATTCGACATATCACAACTTAAAGAACTCTCGGCACCAGCCAGTGCGACCTGGACCGAGGCACTGGCCGTGTAACAAAACAGATTAAGAAAGCGCTTGCCCTGCGCCTCGTTGGCGAGCATCGCTCGCAGCGGCCGATGATCGAGAAACAAACCGGTGTCGAGGTAATTGCCTAGATTAACCTCAAAGCGTGCGTTGCCCTCATGAACTATAAATGATTGACTCAGTTTGTCACCACTGCTTTGATACTGGGCGTCACCCCGCTGCCGACGGCGCTCCTTATAATAGATAGACTGCCTAGCCTGCGGCGCAAAGTGCGACAGTGCGTCTTTTACCTCGCCAAATCGCAACCGAGCATCGCGCTCGGCGATACTCGCAGGTGGCATATATTCCTGAACGTGGAGAGCACCTCCGTAGACATCGATTGCAACTGCATACTCGGGAAGATCCGAGTCGTACAACCGATAGCAGTCAGCTCCAGATTTATGCAGCCATGTAGATAATTTTCGGTGGTTTTTATCCAGTCGATTGGCGAGCATTTGGGCGCCGGCACTGAGCACTTTGAGCGGCGCCGGTATCGCCAATCGAGCGCGGATTTGTGCTGATTTAGAACGCATATCGTCAAACAGCAATAACTTGCAAGGGATTGTGCCATTATAAAATTGGTACTGCCGGCTGGGACTTAGGTCGGTCTGCCGCGCAAGATCTAGATTTCCAGTAAAAATTGCCGCACGCCAGCCATGGAAATTCTTTTGTAATACCGCACCCAACTTATGATAGATCGGTATTAGTTCGTCACAATCACCGAGGCGTACGCCATAGGGAGGGTTGGTAATTAATAAACCACTGTCGCTACTGGCCTTACCAAACTGATCCAAGGGTTTTAATACCGCTCTGAGATGGTCCTCAAAACCGCTCGCTTGAATATTCAGTCGCGCAGCTTCTAGAACCCTTGGATTAGCATCGTAACCTCTGATATCCAAATTAAAATTGTCTATACCCCGGTCTCGCCGGGCCTCGGCGTCCGCCACAAGAAGTTGCCATAACTCTGAGTCATGGCGCGCCCATGAGTGAAAACCAAAACGTTCACGCAATAATCCAGGCGCCATATCTGCAGCGATCATAGCCGCCTCGATCAGCAACGTACCACTGCCACACATAGGATCGATTAAAGCGCCGCCGGCAGCCGCTATATCTGGCCAACCCGCTCGCACTAGCAATGCCGCCG
>JAPKCN010000266.1 GCA_028822945.1 Porticoccaceae bacterium
AGCTCTGGCAGCGAGCGACTGCGTTGGCTCAGTTAAATAGTAACAGCGATACTCTGATCAGCTACTGGGACAAGTGTGACGAGGAGCCATTACCATTCATCGTTTCAACTGATGATACTCGGCACATACAAGTGGTTCCGCGGGATGTACTTGATCCTCTATCGAATAAACGTAGACTGTCCGAGGCCTTGTGCGAGCGAAATTTAGCGGCAATAGCGCCGCGGACGTTTGACCGCGCAGTCGATGCGTTGGCCTATGCCGAGGGTGTGGAAAAGTCTTGGTTTGTAAAAAATAGTTTTGCTACGACCGGAAAAGACGTTTACTGCGTTACGACTGAGGATTTGTCAGTTATCGAGTTGGAGGAAAATTATGTTGTCCAAGAGGGCATTACCGATCTCGCCCTGATAGATGGCAAGAAGTTTGTCACTCGCATATATCTGCTGTGCTGGAGAAAACAACTTTTTCTTTCAAATAAAGCCCTTTGCGAAGTCCACGGGGCACTCTATGAGTGTGATAGCACAGATTATGATGTGCAAATCAATCACTCGGATTACGCCGACAAAGGTAGTGCAGTCGAATTAATCGCGCTGCATGACAGTGAGCACGAATCAAAAATTATGCGTCGTGCGGCCAAATTGTGTCGACTACTCAAACCGCTATTGAGTGACCTTTTAACAGCTACTGACGAAAATTATTATGCGATTCTTGGTCTAGATGTGCTCTTGGAAAGTTGTGGTGACCTGAAACTTATTGAAATCGATAGCTTTCCAGACTTCATACATACCGAGCACATTAATAGCCACGTCAATGTGCCACTTTTGGCCGCGGTATTGAATCTTATGACCAGTCCGGAGCATAAGAATTTTGAGGTACTTTAATTCGCGCATAATACTGTCGCTGACAGGAGTAATATACCGCTAACCACATGCTTGGACACTCCGCGCGATAGGTAAGACTGTTATAAGTGAGTGTCCGAAAGTAGGCTAAGTCAAACCATTAGTTATTTTATATTTGATTAGTTTTTTAACCGCTTGCAAGCGTAAACGCTGTTAACATGAGTAATCAATCAAGAGACCCTGGGAATACTATTGTGAGTTCTGCCATGCATAAAGAAATACGCTCGACGGTGACCAGCGATGGCACCATCGAAATCTCTATTGCCCAGGTTGAAAAGCCTACGCCAAAAGACCACGAGGTACTAATCAGAGTCGAAGCGGCACCTATTAACCCATCCGACTTGGGTTTGTTGATTAGCTTTGCGGCTGATTTGGATAGTCTTCAGGTCACCGGTGCTGGGGACGAAACTGTTGTTAGTATGAAAATTCACGAGCAGTTCATGCGCACCATGACGGCGAGGATTGGGCAGTCTATGCCGGTGGGTAATGAGGGCAGTGGCGTTGTCGAAGCAGCGGGAACGAGCGCTGAGGGTTTGATTGGCGCGACCGTAGGTGTTGCCGGTGGGGCCATGTATGCAGGCTATCGCTGTGTTCCCGCTATGAATTGTTTGGTGATGGAAGCTGGCACCACCCCTGCACAAGCGGCATCTTCCTTTGTTAATCCTCTAACCGCACTGGGTTTTGTCGAGACCATGAAGTTAGAGAATCACACAGCTCTGGTACACACTGCGGCAGCTTCAAATTTAGGCCAAATGCTGGTCAAGATCTGTCTCGATGCAGACATTCCGCTGGTCAATATTGTGCGCAAATCTGAACAGGTCGAATTACTCAAAAACTTAGGCGCGCAGTATATCTGCAATACCAGTGATGCGGATTTCATGCCAAACTTGATCGATGCTTTAGTGGCGACCGGTGCAACCCTCGGTTTTGACGCTACCGGCGGCGGCAATGGCGGTAAGTTGGTTGGGCAAATTCTGTCTGCTATGGAGGTGGCGGCCAACAAAGCCTCAGGAGAATACAGCCGCTACGGTTCAGAAACCTATAAGCAGGTTTATATTTATGGCGGCTTGGATCCCACGCCGACAGTGCTTAATCGAGCCTATGGTATGCAGTGGGGACTTGGTGGTTGGTTGCTGACGCCCATGATTGGACGCTTTGGTATGCAGACATTTCAACAGATGCGCGAGCGTGTCGCGAGCGAGATTAACACCACTTTTGCCAGCCACTATACTCGACATATTTCTTTTCAAGAGATGCTGCAGCCGGACATTATCAGGGCCTATGCGCGGCAGGCCACCGGTGAAAAGTTCTTAGTCGAACCGCACAAGGATTAGGGGATTGTTGTAATAGTCGGTTGCGCGCTAGATATTCTTCGGCACTGGCAACAGTAATGAACGCT
>JAPKCN010000069.1 GCA_028822945.1 Porticoccaceae bacterium
CGAACCTTGCTAAAGTGGATAATTGAGCAGCAGAAGAAACTCGTCGAATAAATGCATCCATGCATATATAAATCTCATTTGAGGTCACAACAATCCAGTTGTTGACTGTCAGTTGCGGTTCAAGCAAAAATTTCCAGCCCACCGCAGGTACCCCTCGGCACGCCACCCGTAACAGCTCAAGTTCCGCGCTGGCGAACTACTTCAAACAACGTTACTCCGGCAGCTACCGAAACATTTAGACTCTCAACGTCGCCTAGCATAGGTATCTTAGCTAAAAAATCACAATGTTTTTTTGTCAATTCACGCAACCCAGCATTCTCCGAACCCATGACCAGCATACAGGCTCCGCGCAAATCTAACTCATAAATCGATGTAGATGCGTCGCCAGATGTACCGACTACCCATACGCCGAGCTCCTGAAGACGCAGTATAGTGCGCGACAAGTTTGTTACCATTATGAGAGGTATAACCTCGGCGGCGCCGCTCGCCACTTTTTGCACCGTCGGCGTCAAACCTACAGAGTTATCTTTTGGCACTATGACCGCATCGACCCCGGCGCATGCCGCGGAGCGCAAACAAGCACCTAAATTATGAGGATCAGTAACTCCGTCAAGCATTAAGAAAAAGCTTTTTTCTGCAGATTTTTCTGCTAATTGGTATAAAAAACTTTCGTCGTAAGTAGGGCCATCGGAGCAACGCGCTATCACACCCTGATGACGGCCGTTAACCTTGGAAGTTATATTTTTGAGCGATGCCCACTGGAGGGCGATACCATGCTGTTCTGCTAATCGCTGAACTTTTTTCAGGCGGTCATCCTGCCTACCGTTTTGTACAACCAACTCTAAAACACGCTCGGGGGCAGTTTTAAGCACCGACTGCACCGCGTGAATACCAAATATCCAATCCACATAACTCTCCACAAAGATTATTTAACGATCTCTCGGCGACAATTAGATGCCGAAATACAGCTAAGCGTATTGTACTGACTTTGAACCACCCTCGAATAGCCTTTATAATCGGTAATCTAATCAGCTATTGCAGCCGCATCTTATGACCGAGACCAACAGTGTCGAAAAAGCAGGAATCCTGAGGCGTTTAGCCAGTTTGGTTTATGACGGGTTTTTATTATTTGCCATTGCATTGGCGTATGCCACAATCCTTTTGGTGATTCGAATATTATTGCTAGGATTGGATTCGGCAACCCATCATGATCCTAACTTATTCAGCCAATGGCTGGGTTTCATAGGTCTGTATGCTTCGCTGGCAGGCTATTACTATGTGTGTTGGCGAAAACAGGGTCAGACACTCGGCATGAAGTCCTGGAGAATTAAATTGCAGGGCTACGGTGGCCAGCCAGCCACACCAAATCAGTGTATTCGTCGCTGTCTGTTTGCAATACCTTCGATGGCCTGCGGCGGACTCGGTTTTTTATGGTGCCTTTTGCCACCAAAACGCGCCTGCTGGCACGATTTAGCAAGTACCACAGAGGTGATCATGGTCGCCAAACAGGATGGATGACACACTCCGCTTTTAGCGACAAAAGTACCCCAGACCCCATAATAGTAGGAGGTGTAGATGAACAAAAATATGGGCGCTTTAGTGATGGCCTTGGATCAGGGTACGACTTCATCGAGAAGCATCGTGTTCGATAGCAATTACGCGATCTTCTCGCACAGCCAAACCGAACTCGCGCAATTCTTTCCGCAATCGGGGTGGGTAGAACAAGACCCCAATGAAATATGGCAAACGACTCTGTATACGGCTCGTCAGGCGATGGAACAACAAGATTTAATGAGTGAACATATCAGTGCCATTGGCATCTCAAATCAACGTGAAACAACGATTGTTTGGAGTCGATTGACCGGTAAGCCGGTCTATAACGCCATTGTCTGGCAAGATCGACGCACTGCAGACTATTGCCGCAAACACCAACAACACGGCTTGCAAAAAATGGTGAGTGAAAAAACGGGATTGTTACTCGACCCTTATTTTTCGGCATCTAAAATAGCTTGGATTCTAGATAATGTTAGCGGAGCGCGTGCAGCTGCAGAGCGCGGCGAACTAGCATTTGGTACGGTCGACAGTTGGCTGATATGGAATTTAACCGCGGGGTCTGTGCACGCAAGTGACGTGACCAATGCATCGCGCACCATGCTCTTCAACATCCATAGCCAAGACTGGGACAATGAACTTTTACAGCTATTTAATATACCACCGTCGATGCTGCCTGCGGTCTTCGATTGCAACGCATGTTTTGGTTACACCGCTGAACCGCTGTTCGACGGCGCTATCAAAATTTGTGGTGTTGCTGGGGATCAGCAGGCGGCGGCTATGGGTCAGGCATGCTTTACCAAGGGCATGCTCAAGTCGACCTATGGCACCGGTTGCTTTGCGCTCCTGAACACTGGAAAAACCGCTGTGCAGTCGCAGCATAAATTATTGACCACCATCGCCTCGCGCCTGAATGGAGAAATTACCTACGCACTAGAAGGCTCTATTTTCATCGCCGGGGCATCCATTCAGTGGTTGCGCGACGGTCTCGGCATCATTCAGTCAGCCGAGCAATCTGGACAAGATGCACAAACTTCTGATATCGACCAGGACGTTTATTTGGTACCTGCATTTACCGGTCTCGGTGCTCCATGGTGGGATCCAGAAGCGCGTGCGGCGATACTCGGCATATCGCTTGCTACCGGACGTAGAGAGATAGTTCGCGCGGCGCTCGAATCAGTCTGTTACCAGACTCTCGACCTGCTGGGCGCAATGCATGCAGATTGGCAAACTGTATCCGACACTGTCCTTCGTGTAGACGGCGGCATGGCAGTTAACGACTGGACGATGCAATTTCTCGCCGATGTATTACAAGCCCCAATCGATCGCCCTGTCATCACCGAGACCACGGCTTTAGGGGCGGCTTGGCTGGCTGCCTCGCATGCTGGGATATGGCCCGACCGCGACGACTTTGCCAGCACCTGGCAGTGCCAACGGCGATTTACCCCAAACATGTGTGTGGAGCGGCGCAACGCCAAGGTCAACGGCTGGAATGCAGCTATCAACCGGGTGCGCACCGCACCTTAGGGTCGTCGAAAAAGTTACTGATCAACGACCTCTTCGGAGTAAATAAAGGCCCGTCAACAAACATATAACAATCGGCATGACCACGGCCATAAAGGGTGAAAAACCCATTACGATGCTCGATGGCCCGAGCATATCTTGAATGATGTTAAAGACAATCCCCACAATCACACCGACAAATATTTTTAACCCTATCGTCGAAGACCGCAGTGGCCCGAAGACAAATGCGATACCCAGCACTATCAAACCAACTATGATCAGAGGCTGTAGCACCTTTTCCCAGAATGCTAATTGATAAATAGCACTGTCCGTTCCCTGTTGTTTAAGAAAATTAATATAATAATAAAGCGTCGATGTCGATAGACCATCGGGCGGCAACACATTGACTAGTAGAAGTTGTGGGCTGAGTTCAGAATTCCATTTTCGGGTTACTAATTTATCAATTTCGGTGCGCTCTGGGTAAAAGCGCGTAATCGATATATTCTCCTCTACCCAATACTTAGAAACGTTGTTGTAGGTGGCCCTACTGGCAAAGCTGGCCTCACTCAGTTGACTGTCTTCAGAGAATTTATAGCGCGTCACGCCAAACAGGACGCCGCCGGGGAATACCGCATTAAAATGCATAAACTCTCGCCCCTCCCGGATCCATAGCCCTGAACTGGAGTCTGGCGCTGACTCTCCCTTGCGCAAATATTCTCGCTGACCTTTAGCTAATTGATCTAGATAGGGCGCAAAATACTCACCTAAGAGCAATCCAGCAAAGACAAAAATGAGTGCCGGACGCAAGACAAAGGACACAATGCGAAGCGTTGAAACGCCGGCAGCACGGATAACGATCAACTCGCTATCATTGGCCAACTGTCCTAAGCCAAACAGACAGCCAACCAAGCACGACAGCGGTATGTATTCGTAAATCCTCGAAGGCAATGTGGTTGCGACATAAATCAACAAATCAACAAATCGATAATTACGCCGAATTGAATCCGCCTCATCAATAATCGCAGCGACCGCATCTAGCCCAACTATGACCAATAGCGTTATAGAAATTGCGGAAAACACAGAACTGCCTAAATGTCTGGATAAACGCCGCATCAGGAATCTGTCACTGGCCAACTCAAGCGGCGACGCAGGCGACGCATGGCTGGATCGACAAATATCAACGCGATACCGATAGCGATAAAAAACATATGCAGCGGCATAAGAGTCAGCGACGCAGGCAGGGCCCCCGACTCTATCGACCCACGCAAAGTATTCAAACCCACCAGATAACTCAAATACAACAGAATTGCTGGCAGTAACTTAGAATACCGGCCTTGCCTAGGTTTTGTGCGACTTAGAGGCCATGCCAGCAATGTCACTACAAACATCATTAACGGAATCGAAAGACGCCACTGCAAAGCCACTTGAAGTTTCGGATCGGATGAGTTCCACAAATCGCGGGTCGGCATCGCCTCGACCTCTATATTTTCGCGAAAGCTCTGCTCATTTGCCAAACGAATCCCATATTCGGCAAAATCAGTGATCTGATAACGATGATCTCCAGGGACGCCGTCCACTCGGTAGCCCCGATTTAAAATGAGATACTGATCGTCGGCAATTTCAGTGCGCTGCTGTTCCCCACTCTTTGCAACCATTACCACTACGCGGGCCACAGAACTTTCAGACGCTGGATCGGTCACTACCATAAATACATCTTCTAGGCCCCTCTCCGCTGACACCTGATCTGCGTAGATCACGCCCTTGCCACCGCGCAATGAATAAAACTTTTTTGCCACCAAATCGTCAATCTCTCCACGAGCCCTCTGTGCGTCGGCAATAACGCCGACCTTGGCCATCCCAGAGGGTGACACCACCAAACTCAGATAGCCAACTGCCGCCGCTAATGTAGAGGCAATTAACATGGTGTAGAGTAAAAGTTTCTTCTCCGAAAAACCGCAGGCATAGAGCACGCTAATCTCGTTTTCAACATGCATGCGCCCCAAACACAGAAGCAGGGCAAGGAAGAATGCAAGCGGCAGCGTCAGCTCGAGAAAACCGGGGATCCGATAGCCAAGCATGGCAACCATAACACTCGGATCCATAGCGCTGGCAGCCACCTGCGCCAAATATTTAACAAGACGCCCACTGACAAGTATCAGCAGCAAGATGATACACACGGCGAGTGTTGTCGAGAGTACTTCGCGGCATAGATAACGAAAAATAATCACGGTATTGTCTTTAATAAACCTTGGGTGTAGTTACACAAACTGGTATCGTCATCGGCTGTATTTATCAGCAACCCAAACAGGAAGTAATCATGGAGTTTACTGCATCTTCAGCCAATCTGTTAAAAATAAAAGCCGATTGTCTTATTCTAATGACCAACGCCCAAATTGGCGGTGCGTTAAAGGCTCACAACAGCGAATTGTACGGCGAGCTGAAAGGGCTTGCTAAAACGGTTGGTTTTGATGGTAAGAGCGGTTCTTCAAAAACCTTGTATACCCCAGGATTACCATTCCCTCAAATTATATTGATCGGTGTCGACGGCACAACTACCCGGCAAAAACGGATAAAAGCTATCGCTGATGCGGCAACCAAGGCGATCGCCAGCAACGCAAAGAAAATTCTTTGGGTAGCTGATGAGATATCCGAAGATAGCAATTGGCAGGCGGCTATGGTGGCCCGTAATTTGCTTTACGCGAGTTATAAATATGTTAAAAATGATAAGGTGCAGCCGAGCCTTCTAAAAACGCTGGTGTATTGGACACCGAGCCGCAACGTGCAACGTGCGGCCGCTGCAGGTCTCGATTTCGGAGCGGCGGTTGGCGCCGGTATGAATTGTGCGCGGGAACTGGGTAACTTGCCAGCCAATATCTGTACGCCTAACTATTTAGCTGATCAAGCCCGAAGTATGGCGAGCGACAATTCAATGCTCGAATGTAGCATTCTGAATGAGTCGGATATGCAAAAGCTCGGTATGGGCTCGCTACTATCGGTTGCCGCAGGTACCGTTGAGCCTGCGCAATTTATTGTCATGGATTATCGCGGAGGAGCTAAATCAGAGGCTCCAATTGTACTGATAGGTAAGGCGGTCACCTTTGACTCTGGGGGGATAAGTTTAAAACCCGGCGGCGGCATGGACGAAATGAAATTTGACATGTGCGGCGGCGCCTCAGTATTTGGTGTCATGCAAGCCCTGAACTCTTGCCAGCTTAGCATCAATGTCGTTGGGCTTGTGCCAGCCGTAGAAAATATGCCCAGTGGCACAGCCACGCGTCCCGGAGATGTGGTAACCAGCATGTCGGGGCAAACTATCGAAGTATTGAATACAGATGCCGAGGGCCGGTTGATACTGTGCGATGCCATCACCTACTCAGAGCGTTTTAAACCGCGCGCAGTGATTGATATAGCGACCCTGACCGGAGCCTGCGTTATGGCGCTTGGCAAACAGGCCTCGGGTCTGCTATCGAATGACCAAGCTCTAGCAGAGGCACTCCTCACCAGTGGAACCCACAGTGGTGATCGCGCATGGCAACTCCCCCTATGGGAGGAGTACGACGCGCAACTCAAAAGTAATTTCGCAGATATGGCCAACATCGGGGGACGCGAGGCGGGTACGATTACCGCAGCATGCTTTTTAGCCCGCTACGCAAAGAACCTCCCTTGGGCGCATATAGATATTGCCGGGACGGCATGGCTATCGGGTGCGCAAAAAGGAGCCACGGGACGCCCAGTGCCGCTGCTGATGGATTATCTTCAGCAGTCCGCCAACCGCTCGGTTTAGCGAATCACCGTTGCAATGACACGCGTGTCGTTTTATAGACTAGCGGGCGACCAAAATCTAGCAATTGCTCTGGTTTGTAAGTTGGTGGAAAAAGCTTTATTGTCCAATCAACAGGTACTTTGCCAAATGCCTAGTCAAAGCGCCGCTGAATCCTTGGATAATAAACTGTGGACGTATTCAAAAACATCATTCGTCCCCCATGGACTGAGTGCAGCTTCACTGCCGGTGGCAATAAGTACCGATACATCCCCCGGTGAGCACCACCAACTGCTGATAAATTTAGACTCTGACGCCGTCTTGGTTTAGCCGCTTCGAGCGCGTTATTGAGATTGTCTATGGCGACCAAATCTATCGGCAGGCAAAGCGCGACAACTTTAGCTACTTCAAAGATCGCGGCTACCCCCTAGAGTTTTTTGACTTGAGCGATAAATTCGTCAATCCCGACGGTTAATTAATAAGCATTTAAATATTACAGCTAGCGGCGCCTAAACAGCGCGATAAATGATGCCTCAGGGATAGCTATGGAATTCATCAGGATCTATAATTTAGTGTTTCTCAGCGCATCGTTAAATATCCGAATCGTCGAGTCATATTCAACAATTTATCAAATAATCGGCGATCTGATCGCGCAGTGCTGACTGGAACAAACAAACACACCATGGACAAAATATTTCATCCGCAGGCAGTAGAGAAACGCTGGTACGACGAATGGGAAAAACGTGGCTACTTTGCCCCCTCGGGCAAAGGCGAGGCGTTTTCAATCGTCATCCCTCCGCCAAATGTTACCGGTAGCCTCCATATGGGCCACGCCTTACAATATGCAATTATGGATGCACTAACCCGCCACCAAAGAATGAAAGGCAGGGACACTCTTTGGCAGGTCGGAACCGACCATGCTGGCATCGCAACCCAAATGGTCGTCGAACGCAAATTAGCCAGTCAGAATGAGCCTGGACGGACCTCGCTTGGACGCGAGAAGTTTATTGATAAAATATGGCATTGGAAGGAAGAATCCGGCGATACCATTACTCGACAGATGCGTCGATTAGGAAACTCTGTCGACTGGGAGAGCGAACGCTTTACTATGGATCGAGGTTTTTATCGCAGTGTGCAACAGGTTTTTATTCGCCTTTACGATGAAAAACTCATCTATCGTGGCAAACGCTTGGTTAATTGGGATCCAAAGTTACATACCGCAATTTCCGATTTAGAGGTCGAAAACCGCGAAGTTGTGGGTAAAATGTGGCACATTCGCTACCCACTCAGCAATGGCATAATTACTACTACCGGCAAGCGCTATATTGTCGTTGCCACTACGCGACCAGAGACGCTTTTAGGGGATACTGGGGTTGCCGTTAACCCTGCGGATACTCGCTACCATGGGCTTATCGGCAGTTCTGTGGAACTCCCACTAGTCAACAGATCAATCCCAATCGTCGGTGATGACTATGCTCAGATGGAGAAGGGCAGTGGTTGCGTCAAAATCACCCCAGCACACGATTTCAACGATTACGAAGTCGGTAGACGCCATCAACTACCGATGTTCAACATACATACAAAAAATGCGGATATCCGCCAGACCGCCGAGTGTTTAAACAGTGATGGTAGCGAAAATTTACAGTTGAATGGCTTTATACCCGAGAATTACCGAGGGCTAGAGCGTTTTGCGGCGCGCCGCGCAATCGTTGAAGAACTCACCGCCAAGGGATTATTAGAGTCGGTCGAGGACAACAATATGACCGTACCATATGGCGACCGCGGCGGTGTTGTCATAGAACCCATGCTCA
>JAPKCN010000070.1 GCA_028822945.1 Porticoccaceae bacterium
GCCAAGGCTGTTGGGAAAGGCCAAGTCTTGAGCGTCGAGACGAGCGCTGGGCAGGAGGTAGAAGAAGCGCGCTCAGTGGAGCCAGACAGTGATAGTCCATTTGCTCAGGTCGACCAAGTTACCTCTGCGCTGGTGGCTGCTATTAGCCGACATAAAGATGGCTACCCAGCGAATGAACAGATCTTTTTTGCAGCGATCACTGCGATACTGACACCGCATGTGGATTTTTCTTATATGGCCAAAAATGTTATGGGGCCGTACCGAAAAAAAGCAAGCATGCTACAGCGAAGTGCGTTTGCTGAGGCTTTTCAGCTCGGTTTAACTGAAACCTATGGCCGCGGACTGATGAGCTTTAATAATGAAAAGATCGTTGTGGTCAATCGTAAGTTACTACACGAGAAACAGCGAAAAGTTGTCGTCAAGCAACAAATCTATGGTGCCGATCAGGTGTATCCTCTGGCATACACCATGAAGCGCAAAAAAATTGGAGCTTGGATGATTACTAATGTAGTGATCAACGGCATTAACCTCGGCAAGGTGCTCAGAAATCAGTTTGTTCAGGCCGCTAAAAAGAATGCCGGTGATCTCGATGTAGTAATCGCAGACTGGTCCTCGGAAAGCTCCTAATTCGGTTTGGTGAGGAATTTTAATGACCCCTGAAGACGTCGAAAAAATACTCCGTGAGGGGCTGCCAGATTGCGAATTTGTGGTTCAACGCGATGGCAGTCACTATGCAATTCGCGCTGTGGGACAGGTGTTTGATAGTAAGCGACCAGTGCAAAGGCAGCAATTAGTATATGCAGCGCTCAAAGAGCAGATTGCCAGCGGCTCAATTCACGCTGTCCATATGAAACTCTTTACTCCGAAAGAGTGGCAAAAACGCGCGCAATAGCCGTTTCTGATGGTTCACCGCAATTTATTGTCACTCGTTGACGGTTACGTGAGACTCTGTTAGAGGAATTCGATGGATAAATTGATTATTCAGGGCAACACGTGCTTACAGGGCGAAATATGGGCCTCGGGCTCAAAAAACGCAGCGCTGCCTATCTTAGCCGCGGTGCTTTTGTGTCAAGGCGCTACTACCATTACCAATTTGCCGCAATTGCAGGATGTTACTACCAGCATAGAATTACTTGGAGCTCTGGGTGTCGAGGTGTCTGTCAATGAGCATCATCGTGTCGAAGTCGATGCTCGGCGACTCAGCAGTTTGACTGCACCCTATGATTTAGTTAGAAAGATGCGTGCCTCAATCTTGGTTCTTGGGCCGATGTTAAGTCGCTGGGGCGAGGCAAATGTATCTTTCCCCGGCGGCTGTGCTATTGGTAGCCGACCGGTCGACATACATCTGCAGGGTTTGCGGGCGATGGGCGCAAAAATCGTTATCGAGGACGGATTCATTCGGGCGACCAGTTCGGGGCGGCTTGTCGGCTGCAATATTTCGATGCACACGGTATCTGTGGGCGCCACCGAAAACTTAATGATGGCAGCGGCGCTGGCACAGGGCACTACAGTGCTTGAAAATGCGGCGCGCGAGCCGGAGATATTAGATCTTGCCAACTGTTTAAATGGTTGGGGTGCGCAGGTGACTGGTGCGGGCACGCGACGAGTTATAATTGAGGGTGTAGAGAGCATGCCGGGGGGATTCCATCGAGTGATGCCCGATCGCATTGAGATAGCCACCTATCTCGCGGCAGCTGCGGCGACACGCGGCAGGGTGCGAGTCACCGGCGCCGACCCGGCAACGCTCACCGCCGTGTTGGCTAAATTTGGTGAAACCGGTGCTAGTATTGATTTTGGCGAAGACTGGATCGAGTTAGATACGCAGGGTCGTCGACCGCTGGCGGTAAATCTGACAACTGCGCCTTACCCGGGTTTTCCCACCGATATGCAGGCGCAACTCACGGCAGTCAATGCCATCGCTGACGGGATTGGTGTTGTAACCGAGACAATTTTTGAAAATCGTTTGATGCAGGTGCAAGAACTACGTCGTATGGGCGCGGACATTGTGGTCGACGGTAATAGCGCGCGCGTACAGGGTGTCGCGCGATTGCAAGGCGCGCAAGTTATGGCCTCTGATTTACGCGCATCGGCGAGCTTAGTTATTGCTGGAATGGTAGCCGACGGCCAAACCTGCGTAGATGAAATTTTTCATATTGACCGCGGCTATGAATGCATCGAAGAAAAACTTCATCAACTAGGTGCACAAATTAAACGTATACAAAATTAGGCTAGGGTATTAAAGCAATATGACACATATCACACTGGCGCTGACTAAGGGCCGTATACTCAACGACGCGCTTCCGCTTTTGCGTCGGGCAGACATTGTCCCCTCGGAAGACATTGCGGGTAGTCGCAAACTGGTTTTTTTTACTAATCAGGCGCATATTAGGCTGCTCATTTTACGCGGCGTAGATGTCCCCACGTACGTGCAATTTGGCGCTGCTGATATAGGTATTGCGGGTAAGGACATTCTACTTGAGGATGGCGGTGACGGATATTATGAGCCGATTGATCTGGGGATTGCCGCGTGCCGACTTATGACCGCAGTTGCAGCAGGCGCGCAACCGCTAAAAGGACGCGTTATCGTCGCCACTAAATATATCAATGTCGCGCGAGCTTTCTACGCACAGCGCGGCAGGCAAGCCGAATTTATCAAGCTCTATGGCGCCATGGAACTCGCCCCGATACTCAATTTGGCCGATGAAATAGTCGACATTGTCGATACCGGTAATACCTTGCGGGCCAATGGTCTGGTTACGCGCGAGCATATTGCCGATATCAGTTCTCGGGTCATCGTCAATCGCGCAGCGATGAAAACTAAGTTTGCAGACATCCAATCTATCCTTGATGCGTTGCGCGCTGTTGTAGAGAATCAATCGTGAGTGGGCTGTGTCACATTAATCTGTTAGATTCTAGTAACCCATCGTTTGATGCGTCTTTAGCGCAGTTGACTGCTTGGGATGAACAGCATAACCGCGATGTAGAGCGCGTGGTTGACGGTATTTTAGAGGATGTCAAAACGCGCGGCGATGCGGCAGTTATTGAGTACACCAATCGCTATGACCGCCGCGATTGTCAGACGTTAGAGCAACTGGTCTTGTCGACGGATCAAATGCATCGCGCGTTGAGTGAACTCGATGGCAAGATGCGCGATGCTCTGTATACGGCAGCGACCAGGATCCGCAATTACCATCAGCACCAGTTACAGCAATCGTGGCAGTATACCGAGACCGACGGCACTATCTTAGGTCAGCAAGTTACGGCGCTGGAGTGCGTCGGTATCTATGTGCCGGGTGGTAAGGCAAGCTACCCATCATCGGTGTTGATGAACAGTATTCCGGCGCGTGTGGCGGGCGTTGACAAGGTTGTCATGGTGGTGCCGGCACCGGATGGCCTGCTCAACCCAATTGTATTGGCGGCTGCGGCGATTGCTGAAGTCGACCAGTTAATTACTATCGGTGGTGCGCAGGCAATTGCCGCATTGGCCTTCGGGACCCAGTCGCTGTCTAAAGTTGACAAGATTGTCGGCCCAGGCAATCTCTATGTGGCGACGGCTAAACGCAAAGTTTTCGGGTCTGTCGGCCTCGATATGGTGGCTGGACCGAGTGAGATTCTAGTCATCTGCGACGGTCACACAGACCCAGACTGGATCGCTATGGATTTATTTTCACAGGCCGAGCACGACGAGCAGGCGCAGTCGATCTTGCTGAGTTGGGACAGTGACTACATCGCTTCGGTTCACCAGAGCATGACCCGCCTTTTGCCGCAGATGGAGCGAAGCGCGATTATTGCCGAAGCGCTGGCTAACCGCGGTGCTTTGATAAAAGTCGCCAACCCAAATGAAGCGGCCATGCTATCCAATCGATTGGCGCCGGAGCATCTTGAGCTCTCGGTTGAGCATCCAGAGGATTGGTTGCCCAAATTGCGTCACGCGGGGGCTATTTTTATGGGACGGCATACCGCAGAGGCTCTCGGCGATTATTGTGCTGGACCCAATCACGTACTGCCGACATCTACCACCGCACGCTTTTCGTCGCCGCTTGGAGTGTATGATTTTCAAAAACGCAGTTCACTAATTTACTGCTCGCCCCAAGGTGCTTCAGAACTTGGTAAAGTCGCGTCGGTACTCGGTCGGGGTGAGTCTTTGACCGCCCACGCGCGCTCTGCTGAGTACCGCATTCGCGATGAATAATTAAGGCTCGCATTCGTCGCGAGCCAAAAAGGAATCTATGAGTAGGTATTGGAGTGATTTTGTCGCGAGCTTGCAACCCTATACACCGGGTGAACAACCGCAAATTGATAATTTGGTAAAGTTAAATACCAATGAGAATCCGTACGGCCCTTCACCACGAGTATTGGAGGCTATGCAGGCCTTGCTAAATGAGGATTTACGGTTATATCCAGCGCCCAACTCAGATCGGCTAAAATCGACCATTGCGAAGCACTTTAAACTAGATTCCTGCCAAGTATTTGTTGGCAACGGCTCAGACGAAGTCTTGGCGCATGTATTTAACGGTTTTTTTCGGCAAAGCGAACCGATACTGTTTCCAGATATTAGTTACAGTTTTTACCCAGTATTTTGCCAACTATATGGTATTGACTATCGTCAGGTGGCGCTAGCGGACGATTTTTCATTACGGTTGACGGATTATCTACAGCCGAATGGAGGTATTATATTTCCTAACCCTAATTCGCCGACTGGCCGCCTAGTGCCTCTCGATGAAATCCGCCTGTTGCTGGATCAAAACAGCGATTCGGTGGTGGTAGTCGACGAGGCGTACATTGATTTTGGCGGCGTCAGTGCGCTGTCGCTGATCGATGACTACGATAATCTCTTGGTTGTCCATACGCTCTCCAAAGCCCGCTCACTGGCGGGCATGCGAATCGGTTATGCGCTTGGTGCGAAGGCTCTCATCGAAGGTCTGGATCGAATTAAAAACAGCTTTAACTCCTACCCTTTGGGACATTTGCAGGTCGCCGCTGCAGTCGCCTCATTTGAGGATGTAGACTACTTCAATGACATTTGCCATCGTGTCGTCAAAGCGCGTGGTGCGCTTATTGAGAGTCTTGAGGGACTTGACTTTATGGTCCTGCCATCGGCGGCTAATTTTGTATTTGTAAGCCACACTCAGTGTGATGCAGCGCAGTTGTCGATACAGTTGCGTGAACGCGGGGTTTTAGTGCGGCATTTTCAACAGCCGCGGATTGCTAATTTTTTACGTATTACCGTCGGTAGTGTTCAGCAGAACGCATTTCTGTTAGGGCTTTTAAAAGAAACGTTAGCCGAGCTTTAGTCGCCGTCTAAATCGTTTTGTCGGCTTCAGAGCTTGTTTCGGTCGCGCCGAGAACCGGCGACGGCAGTGACAGTGACTGTCTGCCCGCGGCGCCAAAGTTCTAGTGAAATTGGATTTCCCGGTTTAACTCGTGAAATTTGCGTCATGCTGGTCTGCGAGTTGATCACCGGTTGGCCGTCGATGGAAGTCACAATATCGCCGCGGTAGAGGTCGATATTAGCCGTTGGCCCCCGGGGTGCGATAGCGCGTATCAGCAATCCGTCGATCATTGGAGTGTTTAGCGAGCGCGCTAAACGCGGAGTCATAGGAACTGCGTCTAAACCCAGCCATCCGCGAATTACAAATCCATGCTGTAAAATTTCGTCGAGTACCTGTTGCGCTGAATCGGACGGGATAGCAAAACTAATGGAGCCAGCACTGCGAATGCTGGCCGTGTTAATCCCCAGTAAATTGCCATACACGTCGATTAGTGCACCGCCAGAGCTCCCGGGACTTATGCCCGCGTCGGTTTGTAAAAAATTTTCAAAGGTATTGATTCCCAAACCATTGCGACCTATAGCGCTGATAATACCCTGTGTAACAGTTTGGCCGATGCCATGTGGGTTACCAATAGCCAAAACGACATCCCCGATTTTAGCCTGTCCGGGTTTCCCCATGACAATCGGTTGTAGGTTGTCTAGATCTATCTGCAACACCGCTAGGTCAGTATCCGGATCGCTGCCGATTAAAGTCACAGGCGCCGTGCGGCCGTCGTAAAGCATACCAAGTATCTGTTCGGCACCATCAATTACGTGATGGTTAGTCAAGATGTAACCGTTGCTACGCATAATTACCCCCGACCCCAACGACGTTTGTGGTACCTTCGCGCGCCGAATTACAGCACCAAATACTGGGTGTTGAGCAAGAGGATGGTTGTTGGTACCAACTGGCATCACTTTGCGCGTATAGATATTCACCACTGAAGGCGCCGCACGACCGACTGCCTGCGAATAGGAAACGATGTTGCCTTCACGCCACAGTTGCTGATTGGGTTGGTCTAAATGGGTTATTTGTCGCGTATTGATGTTAGCTGTTCGAAGTTGAGGGAATGTCACTAACATCAAGACGGCGACCCCCACTCCAATGAGTAAAGCCACAGTGGCGCGATGTTGGTGGCTAGGCTCCACGTCGATGCTCTCCAAGATAAGGGTCGGGAAAAAATCTCGAGGGCGTGTCCACTGGACCTTTCAACATAGTTGGTTTAACGTTGGCATCAGGGTCGCCGCAGTAGGTTTGACAGTTTCGGGTCGGGGGTCGCAGATTTACGGAATATGAGCGACACGTGGCCGACTGACTGAGCCAATTCACAACCTAGGCTCTGGCACACTTCGTCACTCATAGCGCGGCGAGTTTTACGGTCACCAACAGTAAATTTGATTTTGATTAATTCATGGTCGCTCAAGGCGCGATCGATTTCGCGGCGAACTGAATCGCTCAACCCTTTGTCCGCCAAAGTGACCACGGGTTTAAGTGTGTGGCCTAATCGTCGAAAATGTTTTTTGTCGCCGTTAGAAATGGTCATAATGTTATACTTTGATAAGGAACATCCATTCTAGCGAAAATTAGCTCATGGCGAAATCTAAAGATCGGACTTGGATCAAACAACACCTAAATGATCGATATGTACAGATGTCTCAGAGAGATGGTTATCGGTCGAGGGCGAGCTACAAGTTACTTGAGATTCTCGCAAAAGATGTGTTGATCAAGCCGGGTATGCTTGTGGTTGATCTGGGTGCGGCGCCCGGTGGTTGGTCTCAGGTGGCGGCTGGATTGGTTACCTCAAGTGGCACGGTAGTGGCACTTGACATGCTGCCAATGGATAGTATCTCGGGGGTAACGGTGCTAACTGGGGACTTTACTGACGCGACGGTCTTTGCTCAGCTATTAAATTTAGTTGGCGAACGCAAAACAGACCTTGTAATTTCTGACATGGCCCCCAATGTTACTGGGGTGAGAGACGTTGACCAGCCGCGAAGTATGTATTTGGTTGAATTAGCTGCAGAGCTTGCAAGTAACATTTTATTGCCAGGTGGTAGTTTCATCACCAAGGTGTTCCAGGGCCAAGGATATGATGAGTTTGTGCGTGATCTTCGAAGGGTGTTTAATAGGGTTAGCGTAAGAAAACCTGACGCGTCGCGGGCCAAGTCTCGCGAAGTCTATGTGGTGGCCAAGAGTTTTATTGGCCGAGAGAGGATTGAAGATGAATGATTTAGCAAAAAATTTAATTGTGTGGCTGGTTTTAGCGGCAGTATTGCTTTCGGTGTTTAATAGCTTTTCTCCGCCGCCGCCAGACAACAGTTTGGGCTATTCAGATTTCGTGGTCGATGTGCAGAACGAGCGTGTTGCTTCGGTTGTGATTGAGGGTTTAATAATCGAGGGTGACAGGCGAGATGGCACTAAATTCCGCACAGTGTTGCCGACGATTGGCGATCAGCGTTTGATGGATGATCTGATCAATCACAATGTTAAGGTAATAGCACGCGAACCCGAGACACCCAGCTTGATATCGCAATTATTGGTAGCAGCTTTTCCTATTTTGCTGATCCTCGGCATTTTTATGTTTTTTATGCGTCAAATGCAGGGGGGCGGAGGTGGCAAGGGTGGTCCCATGAGCTTTGGAAAAAGCAAAGCTAAATTACTTACTGGTGATCAAATAAATACTACTTTTGCGGATGTGGCGGGTGTCGACGAAGCGAAGGAAGATGTCAGTGAATTGGTGGAGTTTTTAAGCGATCCAACCAAGTTTCAGCGCCTTGGGGGGCGAATTCCGAAAGGGGTATTAATGGTCGGTCCGCCCGGAACTGGTAAGACCTTGTTAGCCAAGGCGATCGCCGGCGAGGCCAAGGTGCCTTTCTTTTCTATTTCGGGGTCTGATTTCGTAGAGATGTTTGTCGGGGTAGGTGCATCCAGAGTCCGTGACATGTTTGAGCAAGCCAAGCGTCAGTCGCCGTGCATAATTTTTATCGACGAAATCGATGCCGTCGGACGTCATCGTGGTGGTGGCTACGGGGGTGGTAATGACGAGCGTGAACAAACACTGAACCAGCTACTGGTCGAAATGGACGGTTTTGAGGGCACCGAGGGTGTCATAGTGATCGCGGCAACGAACCGTCCCGATGTTCTTGATAAAGCGCTTTTGCGTCCCGGGCGTTTTGACCGCCAGGTGTATGTCGGGCTGCCGGACATTCGTGGGCGAGAGCAAATTTTGAAAGTTCACGCGCGCAAAGTGCCTCTCGATGAGATGGT
>JAPKCN010000071.1 GCA_028822945.1 Porticoccaceae bacterium
GCACTACTAGGCCTTTTCCCGGTGTTAGGTGCCCGAGGATTGGATCGCCCGGTATGGGGTGGCAACAACGCGCATATTGCAGCAGCAAACCCTGCTGGGAACCGACCTCTAATGGGAGTATTGGCGCGCGCTGATTATCTTGTGGATTTTGCTTATCGATCGGCACGATAAGGTTGGCGACAGCTAGTGGTACCCGGTTACCAAGACCGATTTGCTGCAAGATATACTTAAATGTGGAGGCCCCAGAGGTTTTTAAAATTCGCTTAATTTGCGATTTTTTTAACTGTTTGTAACTGGTTCCAAATTTCCCCAGCGCCTGATCGAGGAGCCTCTTACCAAGATTGACCGACTCGTCGTGCTCTTGCTGCTTTAGGAAATGTCTGATAGCACTGCGTGCCTTAGCTGTCGCCACAAAACTCAGCCAATTAGGGTTGGGCTGCGCGCCGTCAGCACTAATAATCTCAACTTTTTGGCCGCTCTGTAAGGATTCAGATAGCGGTGTTAATTGGCCATCTACACGGCAGGCAATACAGCTGTTGCCTAGCCCTGTGTGAACTGAATAGGCAAAGTCAATCGCCGTCGCCCCAGTAGGAAGCTCTATTATTTCGCCGCGCGGGGTAAAGACATAGACCTCATCCGGGAAAAGATCGGCTTTGACATGTTCTAAGAATTCGAGTGAATCACCAGCCTGTTTTTGCATCGCCAAGAGACCCTGAATCCATCGCGAGGCGCGCCGCTGGCTCCCTTCATAGCGAGTATTTCCGGCTTTGTATTCACCGTGCGCGGCAATCCCGTAATTGGCGATAGTTTCCATCTCGGAGGTGCGAATCTGAACTTCGATCAGTACGCCATGCATGCCCACCAAAACAGTATGAAGTGATTGGTAACCATTCGCTTTGGGGATTGCAATATAATCTTTGAACTCTCCGGGTACGGGTTTAAACGTGCTGTGCATCATGCCTAGCGTTCGATAACAATCGTCGACTGAATCGACTACCAATCGAAAAGCAAATACATCCATAATATCGCGAAACGATTTCTTTTTTTCGCGCATTTTTAAATAAATACTCCAAAGGTGTTTCTCTCGGCCCTTTACGACCGCCTGCACCGACTCACGTTCTAGGCAGTTTTCTATGACTTGACGGATTTCCATGACAAATGTCTTACGGTTTTGGCGCGCTGCCTCGGTGGCTTCGCGCAGACGCCGATGTCTGAGCGGGTACATGGCGGCAAAGCTTAATTCTTCGAACTCTATGCGGATATGATCGATGCCCAATCGCTGAGCGATCGGTGCATAAATCTCCATAGTCTCGCGGGCGACGCGACGCCGTTTGTCGGGTGATAGGGTACCCAATGTACGCATGTTGTGCAGGCGATCTGCAAGCTTTACTAGCAACACGCGAATATCGCGCGACATGGCAAGAGTCATCTTTTGAAAACTCTCAGCCTGCTGCTCTGCCTTGGTTTCAAATTCTATTTCGGTGAGTTTACTGACGCCGTCTACGAGATCAGCAACAGTGCGCCCAAAACGGCGGCTGATCTGCCCCTTGGTAACGCCGGTGTCCTCGATTACGTCGTGCAACATCGCGGCCATTAATCCCTCAGGATCCATGCGCATATCTGCAAGAATATTAGCAACTGCGAGCGGATGAGTGATGTACAAGTCACCGGTCTGGCGCATTTGGCCAGTATGACTGCGTTCCGCATAACGGTATGCCCGCTCTATTCTGCGGACATCGGCTTCTTCGAGGTAGGACAGTTTTTCTGTGAGGCCGAGAAGCACCAATCGCTTAGCTCCCTAAGTTGTGCCCATAGCTATTCGATAGGTTACTACTCTGGTGCGGCCTCGTCTGTCTCAGCGGGCGCAACAGCACCTCCAGCAACAGATGGATCGGCACCGGATTCTGCCATCGATGCAGATTGCTCAGTAGCTACCGCAGATGCGTCTCCGCCATCGATTGTTGCCTCGATCAGGTCGTCGTCCCTCTCTAAAATGAACTCTTGTTTCACCGGCAGCAAGATGCTCGAGTCGATCAGCCCTTTGGCGATCTCTCTTAACGCGACGACTGTCGGCTTGTCATTCTCCTCAGGCACCAACGCTGGGCGACCTTCCACAGCCAATTGGCGAGCCCTCTTCGAACCTATCATGACCAACTCAAATCGGTTGTCCACGTTCTCTAAACAATCTTCGACGGTGATGCGAGCCATTTTATCTCCAGAAATTAGTGCCCACTAGTGGTGGGTGTCTTGCCAATTATTTTGGCAGGGCGAGCTAGTCTAACCAATGTAGCGTGTTACGACAATAAATCGGCAATTAAATTTTCTAATTCTGTGTTTGCTGTGGAATTAGATCTATGTTCAAAGCGTTTGTTGATCAATAATTCTAAAGCGTGACAGGCGGTATCGAATTGGTCATTGACAACGATGTGATCGGCATCACCACAGTGGCTCATTTCCTCGCGTGCCGCTGCAACGCGTTTGTCGATGATGTCCTGCGCGTCTTGACCACGTCCGACAAGACGTTCGCGAAGTGCCTCTTTGGACGGTGGTAAAATAAAAATACTACAGCTATTAGCAAATACTTTACGTACCTGTTGAGCGCCCTGCCAGTCGATTTCGAGTATCATGTCCACGCCTTCTGCCAGGCTTTGTTCGACCCGTCTGCGCGAGGTTCCGTAGAGATTGCCGTGCACCTCTGCCGACTCGAGAAAGGCATTTTCAGCAAGCATGCGTTGAAACGTCCTAAGCGTCACAAAATGGTAGTTGGCGCCATCGACTTCGCCCGGCCTCGGAACTCGAGTGGTGTGCGAGATCGACGCTCGAAGGTCTTTGACGCGCGTCAAAATATGGTTTACTAGGCTGGTTTTGCCAGCGCCCGAGGGGGCCGAGATAATAAACAGCGTGCCATCTGCCATAGATTCGTTCCATTATTCGGATGTTGACCGAGGCTCTTTGCAGAGCCACGAAATATTTACCAGCTACAATTATTCCAGATTTTAAGCTGTGGTTGAAGAAAATCTGTGTTCTATATTAACGTGGAAATACTATCACCGGTAGCCTGCAAATTCACGTCGATGTGAGCAGCCTCTGAGGGACTTCCATACCACATTTGCAAGATTTTCCGAGCTATTCAATATTTTGAATTTGTTCGCGCATCTGTTCAATTAAAACTTTGAGTTCTATAGCTACGCCAGTGGTGATGGTGGAGAGTGATTTGGCCCCCAGCGTGTTGGCCTCGCGATTTAACTCTTGCATTAGAAAGTCTAGTCGTCGACCGATAGGCTCATCATGTAAAAGGACGCTATAAATTTCGCTAATGTGAACCTCCAAGCGATCCAATTCTTCGTCGACATCGGTACGATTAGCGATAATCGCCATTTCCTGCTCTAATCGCTCGCCGTCCAATTCTGCAGCCAAGTGCGCCAGGCGATCGTTCAACCTCTGGCGTTGGTACGCCAGTATTTGTGGCAATTCGCGGCGCACTAGGGCAACTTGTTGTTGCATTACCTTGAGACGAATAGCGATCGTAGCGGCCAGTTTATTTCCCTCGCGCGCACGCCCCTCGAGAAGCTGTCCTAACGCGGCTTCAAACACGTCGAAGGCTGCAGATTGTATCTGTTGACGATCGATTTCCAACTCTTTTAAAACGCCCGGCCAGCGCATTACCTCAAGTGCTGAGAGCGGCGCAGGATTCAGCATCCTCGCAGCTAAGCCCTCGGATACCGAGATGTATCGTTTCGCTAAGTCTAAATCGACGTCCAGCGCGGTATGCTGATTGTTGTGGCTGAGTTCTATCTGACACTCCACTTTTCCGCGCTGTAATTTTGCGCGAGCTAATTCACGCAGCAGTGTCTCCGTATGGCGCAGGGTCTCCGGAAGACGGAAATTACTTTCGAAATACCGATGGTTGACCGAGCGCAATTCACAAGAAATTGATCCCCAAGCGAGATCTCTGGTAATGCGTGCGAAAGCCGTCATACTTCGGGGCATTTTGCGTCTCCGATGATCATTGAGCTGTTATGTTAACAAAACACACTCGATAGAGAGTTCAATTTACTCATGCGAACGACAAATATTTTGCACGGTAAGCGGTCATCTTAGCTGGCGAGGCTATATAATGGCCGTTTTACTAAGGAAATGTGTTATGAATCGTCCCAGTGGGCGTCGCCCTGAACAGTTGCGGCTCGTAAAAATTACCCGAGAATATACCTGTCATGCCGAGGGTTCGGTACTGATCGAATTTGGCAATACCAAAGTTATTTGCACGGCTAGCGTTGAACCCGGTGTGCCGAGGTTTTTACGTGGTAAGGGTCAGGGATGGGTGACGGCGGAGTACGGTATGCTGCCGCGATCGACTAATAGCCGCATGGGACGAGAGGCGGCGCGCGGTAAGCAGAGTGGGAGGACCCAAGAAATTCAACGATTGATTGGCCGCTCGCTCCGCGCGGCGGTGGATCTCAAGCAACTTGGAGAACATACCATTAATATTGATTGCGATGTTATACAGGCGGATGGCGGCACGCGCACCGCGTCGATTACCGGGGCCTGTGTCGCACTAGTCGACGCAATACGTTACTTGCAGCGTAAAAAAGCAATTGCCGGCGATCCTTTAGTGAGTATGATCGCGGCGGTATCAGTGGGGGTCTTTCGCGACACTGCGGTACTAGATTTGGATTACGATGAGGACTCTAAAGCACAGACCGATATGAACGTGGTGATGAATGACAGCGGCGGGTTTATCGAAGTTCAAGGAACCGCAGAGGGCGTTGCATTCTCGCAGCAGCAACTCGCTGAGATGATGGGACTGGCCACCAATGGTATCGCCGACCTACTCCGTGTGCAGAGTATGGCTTTGGCTCAATGAGTGTCGTTGGCGGCGAGACATGAACGATTATAAGCAACAATTTATCCACCAAGCAGTTGTCAGCAAAGCGCTGTCTTTTGGTGAATTCAGATTAAAATCTGGGCGTATTTCACCCTACTTTTTTAATGCTGGTGAGTTTTACAGTGGCATCGCCTTATCGACATTGGGGCGCTGTTATGCTGAGGCCATTGTCCGATCCGGGTTGCAATTTGACGGATTGTTTGGGCCGGCCTATAAGGGTATAGCGCTTGCGGGTGCTACCGCAGTTGCTTTGTATGAATACCATCAGATCGAGGTATCCTATTCCTATAACCGTAAGGAGGCAAAGGTTCATGGAGAGGGCGGATCTCTTATTGGAGCGCCGCTCTCCGGGCGGTTACTCATTATCGATGATGTGATTACCGCTGGGACTGCGGTAGCCGAGGTTATGGATCTACTCGAATCCAGCGCGGCTGAGCCTGCGGCTGTGCTCGTTGGTTTGGACCGTAAAGAGCGCGTTACAGGTAACCAGTCGGCAACGCAGATCGTCGAGCAAAAATATGGGATTCCGGTACTCAGCATTATTAACATTGACGATATACTAGCGTTTTTACTGGCCCGTCCCGAGATGCAAGAATGGAGTAATGCAATTGACCGCTACCGTCAAACTTACGGTCTGTGAGCGTGCTTGTAAGCTTGCGGAGTCAGAGTGGCGGTAAGCCGCTATTACTAGGTGTGGTAAACATACTGAGTGTGATCAGTCTCCATTGTGTCGGCCAATCAGTACTGGGGAGCTGTTTAAAGTCGCTGCGGACATATTGATGAACTTTGCCCTCGACGCTACATAACATCAGATTGACTGCAGTCGCTATGGGTACTTCGACTATCAGGCCGTCTCGAACCTGACCCTCGCGCAATACTTGTTTTAGCTGGCTCTCCAGCCTATCGTAAAATTGAGCTATTCGCCGGTGTAGGTGCTCGGTTTCTCCGGTTAGCGCATCGCCATTTAAAATCCGTGTGATACCAGGGTTTTTCTCGGAAAATGCTAGTACCAATGTCAATATTTTGTAACATTGATCAACGGTACTGAGGTCGTGGCTAATTATTGCGGGAATACGGCCAAAAACGGTTTCTTCAATAAAATCTATCAGGCCATCAAACATGCGCGTTTTGCTTGGGAAATGACGGTACAACGCCGCCTCTGAAACGCCTAATTCCGCTGCCAATGCCGCTGTAGTAATACGCTGGCCTTTGCAAACCTCCAGCATACGCGCGAGCGCCTGTAATATTTCCTGTGCTCTAGACCCTCTCTTCCCGGCCATCAGCATATCCCCATGTGGGTGTCATGTTGGTTGCTGATCAAGGTGCCGACTCCTTCATCAGTGAAGATTTCAAGCATGACCGCATGGTCGACGCGCCCATCTATAATATGCGCACTTGGCACACCTGACTTGACCGCCTCGAGAGCACAACGTATTTTTGGTAACATGCCACCGTGAACTACGCCCTCGGCTATTAGTTGGTCGACTCGCTTTGCGCTAAGCCCGGTCAATGTTTGTCCATTTTGGTCTAACAAACCCGCCACATTCGTGAGTAATATCAATTTTTCTGCGCCTAGTACTTCGGCCATTTTGCCAGCTACCAAATCGGCATTTATGTTGTAGGACTCGCCATTTGAACCTACCCCAATAGGCGCAATCACAGGTATAAAACCGCCGTCAACGAGCATATCGATGACGCTTTTATCAATCGCTTCGACCTCGCCAACATGTCCTATGTCGACAATTTCTGGAACCGACATTGCCGCCGTTTTTTTCGATACGATGAGTTTTTTGGCACGAATAAACTGCCCGTCTTTACCTGTTATACCAAACGCTTTGCCACCGGCGCTAGAAATCAAGTTGACAATTTGTTTATTTACGGTCGCGCCGAGAACCATTTCGACGACGTCCATAGTCCTGCTGTCGGTGACACGCATGCCGTCGACAAAGTTTGAGTCGATACCAAGGCGCTCTAGCAGGTCGCCAATTTGAGGCCCCCCTCCATGGACTACCACAGGGTTTAGGCCAACGGCTTTCATCAACACAATATCGCGTGCAAAACTAGCCTGCAGACCGTCATCGACCATGGCGTTACCGCCGTACTTGACCACCACAGTTTTACCGGCAAAGCGCTGGATATAGGGCAGCGCTCGGGAGATAACCTGTGCAGCTGTGCGAGCGCTACTAGAGCTGTGCGACGGACTCATAAGTAGTCTTCAATAGTCGGAATTAAGCCGGTTAGTTTATATTTAAATGTCTGTTTGATATAACCGAGGATATTGTGGTCCTCAGCTTCAAAGCGCAAGGTCAGGTTGGCCGAGGTGTTAGACGCCCGAATCAGCCCCCAACCCTGTGGATACTCGACGCGCAATCCGTCGAGGCGAGTAATCCTTGCACCCTTGAACTCGCATTCGTCGGCAATTCGACGCATCAGTGCAAACTTATTTTGTTCGTCGACTGGAATCAGGATCTCACCGGTGTAGACGCTGTCGTCCAATTCATCGAGTAGGAGGTCTAAACTCTTATATGTGGAGGATAAGATCTCCAGTAAGCGCGCTGCCGCGTATAGACCGTCGTCAAAACCCTTGCGCCGGTCGTTAAAAAATATGTGGCCACTGAACTCTCCGCCAAGCGGAGCATTTAACTCTTGAACCGCTTTTCGAATATGAGAATGGCCAGTTTTACACATCACCGGCTCACCTTTATACTCGCGGATTATTTCAGCTAACTTTTGGCTTGATTTGACATCGTAAACGATTGAGGCACCTGGCGAAGACTGCAGCACATCGCGCGCAAAAAGCATCATCAGTCTATCTGGCCAACAGATTTTTCCGGAGCGAGTAATCACTACTAAACGATCGCCATCGCCATCGAAGGCAAAGCCTAAATCGGCATCCTCGCTTGCAACTCTGGCTCGCAGGTCGAGTAAGTTGAACTCGTCAGATGGGTTGGGCTCATGGTTTGGGAAAGTGCCGTCTATATCGCAATATAGCGGGATGACCTCGCAACCTAAGCTTTCAAAAAGTTCTACTGCGACTGGCCCTGATACGCTATTAGCGCCGTCGACAACGATTTTAAATTCTCTCACAATGCCGATATCTTCAAAAATTTGGCGAACATATTGTGGAATCACTAAACGGGAAAAATACTCCCCTTGGCCGCGAGTGAAGTTTTCCACTAACATGATCGGTTTGAGTAACTTTAGCATGTTGCCCGCTAGGACTTGACCTTGTATAACGATCTTAAAGCCGTTGAAATTGCCGGGGTTATGGCTTGCTGTCACCATGATGCCGCAGCTCGATTGGCCGGAGTAATTAATCGCGAAGTTTAGCGCAGGTGTGATGATTTCCCCGAGATCGATGACATTGCATCCGGTAGATAGCAAACCCTCTCTTAGCGCAAGCGCTAATTCGGTTGAGCTGGAACGACCATCGCGCCCGAGATAAATAGCGTTGTTGCCGCGGCGCAGCACAAGGGATCCAACTGTTTTGCCGAGTCGACGTGCGAACTCCTCAGTTATTTCTTCTCCAGCGATACCGCGGATGTCGTAGTCTCGGAAGACCAACTCCGGGAAGACGAATTTGTCGTCTTCGGGGCTCAAATGATCAATTAAACCGCTGTACTCGTCCTCTTCTATATCTTCTATATCTTCTATATCTTCTATATCTTCTATATCTTCTATAT